>JABIYQ010000267.1 GCA_018702715.1 Desulfobacula sp.
AAAATGCTTTTAAAATTATTTTTATGCTTTACCCTTATTCCTGTTTTTGAACTATATCTTTTAATAAAAGTCGGCACGGCCATTGGTGGTCTTAATACAATTTTCCTGGTTATTTTAACGGGATTTTTAGGTGCCTGGCTTGCCAGGATAGAGGGCATGAACACCATGATGAAACTTAAGATGAATTTGCAGCAGGGTCTTATGCCTGCCGAAGAATTGATCGATGCCGTCATTATTTTTGCTGCCGGCGTAGTTTTGATCACACCCGGGCTTATCACCGATGTTTTTGGATTGCTCCTTTTATGGCCTGTGACCCGGAATAAATTTAAAAGAATCTTAAGAAAAAAATTCGATGAAATGCAATTGCAGGGCAATATTAATATTAGCCGATTCCATTGATTTTAAAAGGATAATCTATGTTTTTAGATCTAATTAAAACAAGAAGAAGTACAAGAAAGTTTAGTGAAAAACCTATTGAAAAAGAAAAAATAACCACACTTATTGAAGCTGCTTTAAGGTCATTTTCTTCAAGAGGTATTAATCCATGGCAATTTATTGTTATTGATGACAAAAATATCCTTGAAAAACTTTCAAAATCCAAACCCCATGGCTCCAGTTTTTTAAAAGGAGCAATGCTTGGCATCGCAGTCTGCGCAGATGTATCCCAATGCGACGTATGGGTTGAAGATGCATCCATAGCTTCTGCCTTTATCCACCTTGCAGCCCACGATTTAGGGCTTGGTAGTTGCTGGATACAAATTAGACAAAGAGAGCATGATTCTTCTAATAGTGCGGATACTTATGTTAAGGGGGTCTTGAAAATACCTGACAATCTACCTGGTAATTTACCCGGCAATCTAACTGTTGAATCCATAATTGCCATAGGATATCCAGATGAAATAAAAAAAGGCCATTCAAAAGATTCTTTACAATTTGATAAAGTTTCTTTTAATGCATATGGTCAAAAGAACTAAGGGTTCGTTAAATATTCTTAAATTTTTTTTCTCCGGAAGAAAGTTTCGAAGCTTTGGCAAAGTCATTGAGACTTTCTTCAAAAGCTTGAAACTCCAAAGTTCCTCCATCCTGGATGATATCATCCCCTCTTTGTTCAAACAAAGTTAAAACATCAAGAATTGTAAGACCCTCTATATCCCTGGCTGGGACATAAGCTGTACTGTCGCTCTCTCCATTCACTTCCAGAAGAACATGGCATAAGATAAGTTTTGACAACAATACTTTCACTATTTTTAAAGGGATTTTTATTTCAGATGCGATATCTGTATCTGAAGCCGGCAATTCACTGTTTGCAAATCGTTTTACACACAAGTGAACCATTCGCAAAACAATCAATTTCCTTACCCTGAGACTGATTTTGCTGTATTCAATATTCTGGGTTTCCAGGGCTTCGGTATTTTCCCAGGCAAAGGCAATTTCCGCTCCAAATAAAACAATTGCCCAGGAGGTCTGTAACCAGATTAAAAATAAAGGCAGGGCTGCAAAACTGCCATAGATAGCATTATAACTTGAAACCCCCACCTGAAAATTCAAATACGCCATTTGAGCCAATTGAAATATAGTTCCCCCAATTATACCGCCCGCCAATACGGCTTTAATGTTTACCTTTTTGTTTGGAATAAAAAGATAGAAAAAAATAAACAATATCCAGATGGGCAAAAAAGGAAAAATATTTAAACCAAAAGAGACTAAATTTTCAATATTTTCAGGAAGGTTAATATAGGACAAAAACTTAGCAAGATATGTGGCAATAAAAATATTTGCACTGCTTGAAAATATAATCAGGATACCGGCTGTAATCGAAATGGCAATATAATCTGTAAATTTTCGAACCAAAGGCCTGTCACCTTTTACCCACCATATCTTATTAAATGCATTTTCAATATGTCCAATGAGCTTGATGAGAGAATAAAAAAGCAGGATAATACCCAGAACAGCCATTAAGCCGCCCTTTGTTTTTTCAAGAAGATTAGTTGAAAAAGAGAGAACATTTTGAATCACCTCTTCCTGGCCTGCAAACAATTCAAGAACTCGCTCTTCTAAAATTTCCTTAAACCCAAATCCTTTTGCAATACCAAATGCCATGGCCATCACAGGGACGATTGACAAAAGTGTAAACAAAGTTAAAGATGATGCCCTAAGGTCACACCGATCCTCCTTGAACTCCTTTACAGCAAAAAAAATAACCTTTTTGAATTTATTGGCCTGGAGTGATATGAATTGGAGTGATACGATTTTTTTGAAATCATTCATTATTTTTTTCTTCCAATGTTAAAAACCATTTTTTTAATCTTAAAAGTCCCTCTTTTGTCGAAACCTTTGGATAGTATCCCAGATCTTTTTTTGCCCTTGAGATATTGAACCAGTGTGATGCGCCCATCTCTATTGCAACAAACCGAGTCAAAGGCGGTTCAACTTTGATATTGAAAATTTTATAGACAAATTCAAAAAATGCTCCTGCTGTATATGCTGTTCTTGTTGAAACATTCCCCTTCACTTTTGGTAACCCGGCTGCAGCTAAAACATCATCAACCATATCCCAGGGATTGACAGGCTCATCTTGGCTGACAAAATAAATATTGCCGGACAGAGAAGGGTTTTCCTCAAGTTTTTCAGAGGCGAGAATATGTGCATCCGCAGCATTATCAATATAGATAGTATCCATGAGGCAGGTCTTTGGCCCAATTCTTTTTAACCTTTTGGCTCTTTTAATCAACCTTGGCATCAGATGATTATCTCCTGGACCCCATATAATGTGGGGGCGAAGTATTATGGTTTGCAAATCTTTGTTAGACACTTTGCTAACTAATTTTTCTGCTTGGGCCTTGGTCTCAGAATATGGAGTCAAATACTTTTTAGGATAAAGAGCGCTCTCATTTACATTCTCCTTATCTTTTTTATCAGAAACAACACTTGGAGAGCTGGTATGTATCAATTGTCTGACTTTGTTTTCAATGCAGGCCGATATAACATTTCTGGTACCTTTAACATTTACCATAAAATAATCTTCATAAGGCCCCCACATTCCAGGTTTTGCTGCCGCATGAAATACCGTATCAATGTTTTTAAAGGCTTTTACAACCAAATTTTTATCTACTATATCCCCTTGAATCTGCACAACACCCATATTTTCAAGTTCCGGATAAAAATTTCTTGAAAAAGAAGTGACTGCAAGTTTTTTTTCAACCAGTTTTTTAACGATTGCTTTGCCTAAAAACCCCCCCCCTCCTGTAACAAGTACATTTTGTATTTTCATCCCCTATCCTTTTTCATTCTCAATCACGAAAGGTTTGCCTGTAGTCTTGAAATTGACAATATCATATCAATCTTTTCTTGACAAAAATCATGGTTTAAAGTAAATAAAACAAACTTTTTGCTGAGCGGGAATAACTCAGTGGTAGAGTGCGACCTTGCCAAGGTCGAAGTCGCGGGT
>JABIYQ010000282.1 GCA_018702715.1 Desulfobacula sp.
AGTTTTCTTTATCTGCAAAAAAACTGGTTAAGGAAAAGTTTAGTTGGGATTATGCAGGGAACAGGATATTAAAGGATATTTATGCACAAGTTGCCAACCATTGAATTAACAGAATTTCTTCATTCCTTATTTGACTTTCTGGAAAATAAAAAAATTCAATATGCTGTGGCGCGCAACTACGAAGAGCTTAACTGTGGAAACCCCGGCAGGGATATTGATATATTGCTGGAAGAAAAAAATATTGACCCTGTTATCTCGTTTATCAGCCGGTTAGGCATAACCATTACGGGTTTTGTCCAGCGTGAGTACGTTACCTCAATTTTCTGTGCGGGAATCTGCTGGAACAATCATCTATCTCTGGGTTTGGACCTTGTTCACAAATTAAATTATAAAGGCGCTCCTTATCTTGATTTGTTAGATGTCTTGAAAAGAAAGCGACTGTATCCTGGCATAGGATTAACATTCTGGATTCCTGATGCGATTGATGAAGATCTGATCCTTTTGATGGAAGGCCTTATTGTCTGTGGGAGTATTCGTGATGTATACTGGCAAAGGATTATCAGGCGAATGGATTCCGCTATTACTGCTGTCAAAAGACTTGAATCTTCTCTGGGTACCACAAAAGCAAAAAAATTATTGGATCTAATCCATAAAAAGAATTTAAAAGACGTCATGACAGAGCGTAGCAGTCTGGTTTACACGCTTATCAGCCGGGCTTTTATAAAACACCCCTTTTATACATCAAAACAGACGATAGTTCATATTGCAAGAGAACTGTCTATAAGACTTTTCAAACGTCATCTGTTTACCATTGCATTTCTTGGGCCGGATGGTGCTGGAAAAAGTACACTGATTTCACAAATTGCTTTAAAGCTTAATGGCATTGCCGGAAAAATAAATATTCGGCACCTGAAACCTGTCTATATTTTTAAAAAAAGGACAACATCACGCGGTATTGTGACCGAGCCCCATGCAATGCCTTTACGCGGATGGTCAATGTCAAATTTAAAAATTATATTATGGTGGCTGGAACTGTGGATTGACCGAATCACCAAGTTTCCCAGGACCACGACACTTGATATTTTTGACCGTTGCATGTGGGATATTCTCATTGATCCTAAACGCTACAGATTTAATGGGAGCAGAACCCTGCTAGTAGGATTGCTTAAATTTAGCCCCAAAATTGATATAATTGCCGTTGTTGTAGCTTCCCCTAATACCATACAGCTTCGCAAAGCTGAAGTCCCTCTGGTTGAAACAGCACGCCAAGTGACAGGATACAACAATCTTGCAAAAGATAATAATTTCCTGTTGCTGAAAAATGATGGACAAATTGATGCAGTTGCCCAACCGGGTATCCATAGGATAACAAAAGTCATGTCCCAAAGAATGTCACATTTTTTTCAGATATAAAATTTAATGATAATTGCAGCATGTTAGTATGCCTACCTGTTATCTATGATAAATATTTATTTAAGACTTTACCAATGATGGATCAATTAATTCTCAAGAACAAACGAAAACATATTTGTCTTATTGCTTACAGTTGCGCGCCAGGACACGGCTCTGAAGAGGGAGTGGGCTGGGGGTGGGCCACCGGTCTTGCCAAGTATGTTAATATCTGTCTGATAACACGTAAAAACAATGTGAAGCTTATAGAAAAAGAGATCCTTTCTGCAAAAATCTCTCATATCAGCGTTGTTGGCGTTGACCTGCCTGCATGGCTGCGATTCTGGAAACGTGGAGCAAAAGGAGTCATGCTATATCATTATTTCTGGCACCTGCTGGCAGCTCGAACTGCTGTAAAACTAAGAAAACCAATCCCGTTCGACCTTTTTCATCACCTGAATTTTGCTCTTTCCTGGCAACCCTGTTGGATTGCATTAAAGGGTAAATCTGTATGTGGGCCACTTGATGGCGTTGGAATTATTCCACCTAAATTCTGGCCAATTCTCGGACTGAAAAATTCCTTAAAAGAGATAATTCGTGCTTCTATTATATGGTTTGGTGAGAAGATAGATCCTTTTGTGCAACGTACCCATAATAGATGCAACACCATTATTTATAGAACAAAATTTATTGCCAACCGATTCTCTGCTACGAAAAAAAATAATACTATCATTATTCCTGATGTAGGGCTTGATGATCAATCAATAAAATATTTAATACAATTATCAGAAAAAAAAAAGCCAAAGAAAAAAATTCAACTTATTTTCATGGGCAGATTTGTGGGAAGGAAAGGCGCGTCTTTAGCGATTATGGGATTTGCCAAGGCAAAAAAATATCTAGAGAGTATTGAACTTGTCTGCATCGGCGACGGTCCTGAAAAACAAAAATTACAGAAGCTTTGCAGCCATCTTGGTATTTCTTCATCAGTTAAATTCACCGGCAGATTAGAACGAAAAAAAGCGTGGGCAGCCATGACAAAAGGAGATATCTTTCTTTATCCCAGCTTACGGGATGCTGTGGCAACCGTTATTATCGAGGCGATGGGTGCTGGCCTTCCGATTATCTGTCTTGATAAAACAGG
>JABIYQ010000288.1 GCA_018702715.1 Desulfobacula sp.
AAGCCGGGCATCCTTCCAGGTCACACTTCTCTTTGAAGAGGTTTCCTGTATGGTCAGACGACCAGGCCTTGATTCTTTCACGACAAATTCGGTGTGTCCAATATAAAATGCATCGTTTTTAAACAGGGTTTTTCTCTTGAGCAAAATAGTATCCCAGGCAGTGCTTTTTGCATCCACTTTCTTATACTGGGCCACATTATTAATATAAAAACCATCCCGTTGGAGACTTATATTCAGATGTGCGGCTTCTGCTGACTTTGCACCGGGATGCTGGGCAAGTTCCTGGTGGCCCAGGATGATATCACTTCCAGCCGGCTGTATGGTTACAGATTTTAAGAACCTGAGCTTTGGGGCATGTTTGATCATCCAAAATCCTGAAACCCCAAACAGAATCAGCAGGCAGGTACAGATCAAAATAATTGGATTTAAAATGGAATTTAAAAAATTTTTCATGATTTTTGTTCAAAAATCCTTTAAAATTTCTGCCACAATGGGGGCACAAACAGCACCGCCTGTATAATACCGGGCATGGGCATGGGTAACCATGCAGGCAAAGGCCAGTCGTTTTTCCCCTTTGTTTTCAGGTTCCTGCCATCCCATGAACCAGGTGGTAAAAAATGTCTTCTGATTTTTGGTCGATCCTTTTTCCACCACGGCCACATTAGCCGTTCCTGTTTTTCCATAAATCCTGCACTGATTTGGATGTTTTTTAAAAGCCGTTTTTGCCGTGCCAATGGTGGGAACCTTTTTCATGGCATGTTGAAGCAATTTTAACCTCTTTTCTTTAAAATTGAATGTTTTCCCAGGGTCAGGTTTAACACTGATACTGTTAATACTTGAAAAAAGATAAGGGGACCGTATTCTGCCGGTTGCAATGGATGCCGCCACCCTGGCGATCTGGACGGGTGAAGTGACCATGCCCTGTCCAATGGCATTCTGGGCAAGAATCCATAAAAACCCGCCCTCGTCCCTGTTCATCAGGTTAATGGAACCGGGTACGGCAAACAGGACATCTCCCTGGGATGTTTTTTCCCGGTAAGGCCACCGTCTAAGAATGATATCCTCAGGAAGATTGAATGCAAGGTCAAAAGGTTCATTTTCAAATCCTAACAGGGCTGCTGTCTTGGCAAGTCTAAAGTCAGGAAAGACAGGCATTAAATCCCCTTTTTTGCGTTGAACCATTGCCCGGTCGTAAAGGGTGGCCTTTTCTGCATCCATTATCATGGCCAGCCGGGTAAACCAGACATTGACGGATTCCCGGATGGCTTCGTCAAGCCCCATGGCAAGGCGGGGTTCTTCCTGATCACACACCAGGGAAATTTTTTTTTCAATTAATACGCCAATAGATTTTCGTTTGAAATTGGTAATCTTTCTAACCCCTTGACCGGGAATTTTTCTTGCGGTGTAGCATTTGCCATTGATTGGGCTGTAAGCAGATGTGTTATAAAACAAGCCCGAAGAATTATCCTTTTTCAAAAGCTCTTTTTTGGAATACCCTTTGATAAATTTTTTAACGGCCTGGTTTTTATCATATTCGTCAAGTGCTGCCAGGGCTACCACTGGTTTAAAGCAGGAGCCAGGGGCATTGTGCTTGTCCAGGCCTTTCCATGCCCGAAGCACCATGGGATTTTTTAACGGGTATGTTCTGGCAAAAGAGACAATGTCCCAGGGATGGGTATCCGGAGGCGGAATGGGCGTTCCGGCTGCCGCAAGAATGGCACCCGTATCCGCATCCAGTATAATAACCGCTCCTTTTCGAATATCTGTATACTTATCTCTGGAGGCTGGAAAAAAAGTGCTTAGTTTTTCCTGTAGAACCTGCTGCGCCCTGGCCTGGAGTCTGCTGTCAATTGTCAGAGCAATATTGGTCAGATCAGATGGCAGGCGGCTTCGGGCAAGAATCCCGGACAAGGCATACGTATCCTGCCTTCCCACGCCAAGAAGGGGAACCAGGCCTGATGCTTGCGCAAAAGCTGTGGGCACACTCGATGCAGTTGCAAGTTCAATTCCGTCGGAAGAAGATATAGTAAAGGATTTTTGCTGCACAGGACCTGATCTATGCAATTTTTTCCATGTATAGGTGTTGTTTGATTTACTAATATTAAGGCCCGGGATCGTGTTCTGCCTGGCAGATACTGGTTTTACGCTCATCTTGAGATGGTGTTTGCCAGATGGAAGAGAAATGGTCAAGGCAAAGGCTCTGGCGTTTTCAACACTACAGGTAATTGTTTTGCCGCAGAATAGAGAGGGAGATACCTCAGGTTGAGACTCAACAAAGGTACCGATCCCCTGTACTATGATATCGCCTGGTTTTTCAAGGGTTATCAGGGTTGTAAAAACCACTTCCCCTTCGATATGGGATGATACTGCTCGCCAGTTACCGAATCCGGGTCTTAATTCACCGTTGTTGACAAAGCCGTAAGATTCCGGGACGTACTGCCCCGAAGTGAGAGGCAAGTTTAAAGGGCCCGGCTCAAATGCCTTCCAGAAGTTGATTTTTGCAGGCCCCAAGTGCTTTCTATTGTCCCGGACTGCTGCAATCAAATGGGCCTGGTTCCAGAGCCTGACCTGGGTTAAGACAGCATTGCCGGACGATGTATGGAACAAGCCTTTTAACAAATTTATTCTTTTTTTTGTCGCAGTTTTCTGCTCTTTAGAAAGGCCTGCTGCCTGTTCAAGTGCGGCCTTTTCCACAAGTTCCTGGTCCGTTTCCGGAAGAACCAGACGATCGTCATCTCCAGAAAAAGGAAATATTATCCGGGCATCCATCAACTGCCGGAACAGCAGACCATCCTCCGTAATGAAAATTTCATCTGAATTTTCTTCTTCTGTGACAAAAACTTTTTCATGTAGAAAATCCAGGCGCAAAATCAGCAATGTCAGCACACCCACAGCCATGAAAACAAGAATCAATCTCCTTGGCATTATCATTTAAAACTTTTCAGATAGAAGAGTTTTGCATCTTTTACAGCTTTAATCTCCTGCTCCCGTCCCTGGAATATTTCCAGGGATTTTTCAAGCACATCCAGGTCTTTGATATATTCTTCAGGAGAAAAGGCAGAAATATTTTTTTCATGCCCATGGCGCAGGATTACCTCTGACAGGCTTTTTAATACAGCCTTGTCTTCGTGGGTCAGGTCTGTCTTTTTTTCATATTGGGCAAGCTTTGTCTCCATATCATGTTGTTCACAAAATAATGTCACTGAAAAATCAGTTTGTCGGTCATCTGCTACTGGATTTTCAAAACAAAGCAGACAGCATCCCATTAAAAGACGTTCACCAGGCTTGATCAGAGCCGCGTTATCCGATCCTGGATCAATTTTCTGCAGGGTTTGATTTGCTTTTACGACAAAAAGAGGAGAGCCGTCTGAAATATTGACAACATTCAGATTCTCGTTGTCCAGCTTAAGCCTGGCATGGGTCCGGGACAGATTAATCAATCCCAGATAAGCCCCTGCCATTTGTCTGCCCTCTTCCCAGTGAAGAAAATCTGGATTTTTTAACAGATCCATCCGGATATCCACATGCTCATCCCGTCCAAGGGTCAAAGGCTTTTCATCAAAGGTAAAATACTGGTCTGGGTCAGGAATCTGAAGTACACCATGGTAATAATTGTTTTCCGGCAAAGAAACAATTTCAGTGATATGGCCGTCACTTGTATCAGGGTTCCAGGGGAACTTGTTTATTAATGAAAATTCCGAATCCCCGGGTATTTTAACAAAAAGCCCTTTTTTGCTGCTGCTGGCAGATATGGCCACAAGATTATTTTTAAGCTCCCCGTCTGCCCTGTTTTCTTCTACCCTGCCCTCTTTATCCAGCCAGAT
>JABIYQ010000434.1 GCA_018702715.1 Desulfobacula sp.
CAAAGAGTTGTTTAGCAGGCACTTTGATGAATTGGAAGATATTTATCTTGCAGAAACTGCACTTGAAGAATTTCAGAAGAGTGGAGACAATGCAATTTCAATAGATGAAATGAGAGCAGCACTTGACCTGGACGATTAAATTTATCCCCAAAATAAAGAAAGAACTCCGGCGGCTCGATAAAAAAGATGCCAAAGCTCTTTTGGACTATTTAGAGTTTGAAATTCTTCCACTAAAAGATCCTCGAACTATTGCAGTGCCTTTAAAGAAAAATCTCAAAGAATTTTGGAAATTTACAATTGGCCAATTTAGAATTATTGCTGATATACAAGATGAAGAATTAATCATTTTGGTTCTTAGGGTTGGAACCAGAGAAAACTTATATAAAAAATTTAAAAAACCGAAAAAAATTTCCAAAATCATCTCTTTTTCTGAACTTAAGAAATAAAAGATTTTGTACATAGGAAAAACGCCTTTACACAGAACCTTGAAAATTTCAATCAATATGGCTGAACCAACAAGTGTTTATCCATTCCAAAGGTTTATCAAACCAAAAACCTTAAATACTTCCTAATCCCCGGAAGTATACATGTCTGTATCACTACGAAGAATGGTCCCTTTTCAACCAGATGAAATCCTGAACGGCCAGTATGGTGACTGGTTACTCTTAATCATATTTTGTGGCCTCTTTATTGCAATATCAGGCGCTGTCCTTCCCAGGCATCTCACAGAAAAACGTTATGGGAAGGCTGTTGTTATTTTTACTGGATTGATCTTGGGTATTGGTCTTTTTAAAGCCAAGGATATTTACAATTTCAATTTGGAGAGTTTTGGGTTCATGGCAATTTGGATAATTATCCTAATTATGGGTTTTGTAATATATGGTCTGACAAAAATGGGCATGGCAAAAACAACTGCAATATCTATTACATACTGTATTATGTTTTTATCCTTTTTCCTGCTTAGCCCTTCCTTGTTTGATGCGATTTCAGAATCATTTCCTTTGATTAATCTGATATTTATCATTCTATTTTTTTATATGATAGGTAAACCCTTATTCTCAATGTTCAATTCAAAAAACCCATTAAAAGCAGCAAGAAAAATAGAACATACAAATTTTACGAGCGGGCAAGATGTTGAAATTGAAAAAGAGGAGGGTGAAGATAAAGTTGAAATAAAGGATATCAAGAAAAAAACTATTCCCGGAACTAAAAGGGAACTCAAATCTGTATCAGCTATTGAGAAACTGTTAATTGACATCATCAAAGCCATCAGAAAAAAAGGAACCAATTTAACCCCGGAAGATAAAAAGAAAATTTCAGATGACCTAAAATTGATTAACCGAAATGAAAATGTCCTTAAACAGGGTCTATTTTTTATCAGGTCCCATGTTAATGCCTATAGAAGGCATCACAAAAAAGATATCAATGAAATCCAACAACGGTTAAATACGGCAAATTCGTTAAAACAAAAACAGGTTCTTGGAGAAGAACTCCATTATCAAAAAACGATGCTTGAGGTCATATCTTTCATGGATAAGGCAGAATCAAGGGTGATTGATTTTTGTAAATCATTTAACAGCCTTATTTATCAAGCCATGAATAGATTTACTAAAAATAATCCAGCAGAGGCTCTATCATATTTGCAAACTGCAAAAAATAATTTGGCTAAAATGGATTCCATTTATAAGAAACAACGCGATCTTGAAAAATATCTTTTAAAATCCGATAAAAAATTGATCAAAGATTTAAAGAAGGAAATAAAGAATAATCACAAAACATAAAATTTTTATACAATTATTTTTTCAAAAATGAATATGACTAAAAAACGATTTCTTGGCATAGCCTTTTTCCTTCTTCTATTTACGACGGGCTGCTCAAGAACGGGGGGAATACCTATAAACAACTCCATTGTTGTTCAAACGCCTTCTAATGTCTCAAACATTTCAAAAGTTGAAAATATGCCAAACAATCCAAACATAACTTTGTGCCCCAGTTTCCCAATAGGTAAAAATGAAAAATTTTATAATATCACTGGATTTGTCCTTTCAGGAACTCGCCCAAACTCAACGATTTATTTGACACCAACCATCAGCACAGCCTTTACAATATCCCTTCAAGTACCAAGAGAATGCTTGGTTTACTGGCAAGCAAAAATCACGGATAATCAATCATTTCGTTTTAACCAAATCCCGGCAGGGAAATATGTATTATTTGTCAAAGGAAGCAGTTATAAAGGCCGTCATGGGCCACCACTGCCGTATGAGAAGAATGATCAAGGATATGTTATCAACGTTTCCTTTCATGGTGGTGATTCTGAGTATATGATGAGCGCCTTTGAAATAAACAAAAAATAATTAATTTTCAAAATCATCTATCATTCTACCACCTTCCATCTTTGATCGCCAAATGTCGGTAACACTTAAATTCGAATGAAACAAAAATCTTTTATTTGCCACCAGTGAATGGCTTACTCCACCTTCTATATGAACAATTATTGATTTTTTTTCTTCCATTATAAGGGATAGGATTTCAATGTATTTAAAGATTACGGTTCATGAATTATTCTTTTTCAGATTTGTATGGAATTTTTCTTTTTGGATCAAACGGTTTGAATCTTTCACCGGGATGGTCTTTTAGCCAGGCATCTTCGTCTTCGTGTTTATATTTGCGTTGATTTTTTGGTTTGTAAATTTGTTCGATTTTTAACAGACCTCCATTGTAGGCATCTTGAACAGTTTGAATATTTAAACTTTTGCATCCTCTTAAAATTAAAGTATGTTCGGTTTTTGCGGTTTTGAATTTTGGGCACTGTGCATTATCGGCAATGTGGTTTTGTGCAATTGCAGATCTTAAAATCAAAACTTAATAGAGGTAGAAACAGGTCTGCCAATCTCATCAACACCATTGATTTTGATGTTGCAATTTAGTTTAGCTCCCAAAAGATAATCTCTGAAACCCTTTTTAATCCCGGCAATATCAATCTTTATAATTGAAGATCCGGCGCAGATTTTAACCGGATTAAGTGCTGTGGAAAATGAATCCTTAGAACCATGGGGTACTTTCCAGATACAAAAATTTATCATCTTGGCAAACCTATTGTTTTTTCGAACAGTGATATCAGCGGATGACAGGGTGACCGCCACCCCATTAGTTTCAGTCACTTTTACCCTTAAAATTCTTCCTGACTCTGAAAGGACTGATCCAACAATTTTGGCACACCTGGATAGTCTTCTCATTTCTTTAATCTTGGAATCAGGATATTTAACAAGAATGAAACAGATATATTTTTTGGAACGATTCTGGATATGTGATGCCCGGGTAATATTTTTTTCAACATCGAGAACTATACCTGATGCAACCCTGGAAAAATTATCTTGAATTTGCATCCGTGGCTCTTTCGGACTACCGGATATCTTATTTGTATAAGAATGATTATATTTCGCGTTGATGGATCCAAGAATTTGTCGGATAACATCTGATATTGCGGATAATCTTGCTTTTTGTAAATCAGAGCAGGGGGCAGAAACTCCGGCATAATGGTCGACTGGTACCCGGTTGATGAAATTCGGAACCTGGAAAGCATTTCCAATAGAACAAATAATCAACACTTGCAAAAGAGCCCATGCAATAAGTTTACAGGAATTCACTGACCTGTCCTTTGAGATCCTTGAGTAACTCCTGAGCCTTTTCTTTGGCTTCAATTTCACCAACAGTATGAAAATCATCGCGCAATTTTTTAACGACATTTGCTTTAGCCCTGAGATAATCAGCTTTGGTAATTTTCAATTTTACCCAAGCATTATAAAAAGTGTTTTGAGATACCGGATCATACATCTCTTCGTAATACGATTCAGTCTGTCGGGTTCCCTGGATATGAAGATCCCTTGTAAAAGTTGCAATCCCATCTTGGATATATCTATCAATTCCAGAGTCAATATTATTTGAGCCTTGCGTGAACATGCTAAATTCTGCCCGGATATATTGACTTACGGCTTGTACCATTGATTTTATGGCCTCAGCATTAGCACATCGTAAGCTCACTGAGTAATCAGCACCCTTTAAAAATCCGCCAGTAAAATAAATGGTATTACCTTTTTCAAAGGAAGCATTGTGTGTCCAGTCAGGCCGTGTGTCATTTAATGAATTTTTAATTTCAACGGGACGTTTGCCATTATAAGTTTCCTGAGAAGAAATGAAGTCTTGAGATTCAATTGGCAGCATAGGCACCTGCGCTTTTTTAGATGTGGAACAACCAGTAACCAGGCTAATGATAATTACAAAGCCATAAAATCGGATCATCCGCTTTGCATAATTGTGTTTTTTTAAAATCGGTAATAAAATTGGCATATTCTCCTCCAATA
>JABIYQ010000379.1 GCA_018702715.1 Desulfobacula sp.
CCCGACATTATCTGGCTGGGACTGACAGGATTCGGCCCTGATTCCAATGAGGGGGCCTATGATCCAATTCTTCAGGCAAGATCCGGGTTAATGGAACTCACGGGAGAAGCTGGCGGTGATCCTCAGGTCTTGGGGATTCCCCTGCCGGACATGGGAACCTCTGAACACGGATACGGCCTTTTGATGAAAGCGCTTTTCAAAAGGGCGGCCACAGGAAATGGCACACGAATTGATCTTTCCATGTTTGAATCAACAGTATCCTGGCTGACAGTCCCCATTGCCCTTTCAAAGAGCTTTGGTGCGACCATCACAAGAAGGGGTAATACCCATGAGTTTTTCAGCCCCGTGTCTGTTTATAAAACCAGCAACGGGTTTGTCTACCTGGCAGTGGGCAATGATCGTCAATGGGAATCTGTTGTATCACAGGAGATGTTCAAAACACTGGCAAAGGAAGAATATAAGAAAAACCAGGGAAGAATTTCCGATGTTACAAATCTGAACGCCGCCATTAACGCCATAACACAACAGCACACCTCTGAAGAACTCATTGAACTGTTCAACTCAATTACCGTGCCCATCTCTAAAATCAAAACAGTGAACGAGGTGGTTGAAGATCCTTTGGTAGCAAAACGCATCCTTACGTCTGAAGATCCAAAAACAGGTGCAAAAGTTACCCTTGCCCCACCACCCAACATGACACCTTTTCTTAAGGAATGTGACCGAAAAATGTCTTTTCCTCCCAGATTCGGTGAACAAAATCAGGAAATATACGGCACCCTTTTGGGATATGATGATGCTACTCTTGCTGGGTTTAAGGAAAAAGGAATTATTTAGTGTTTGAACGAAAAACTCACCCATCTACTGCGTTGCTGCAAAATTCTGAAACCTCATGTACAGTAGTACACTCCGGTTTCAAAATTTCTTGCGCCTTGTATATGGGCAATTTTTCGCCCAAATACGGGGTTTTCGGTCAAAAATTATTTAAAGGAAAATTTTATCCGGATGAAATTGGAAAACAATTTTAAAGAACGAAGGTCTCTGGGCCAGGATGTATTTGAGTATTTGAAAAAAGCAATCATTGACCAGACGATAACACCGGGTTCAAGACTTGTGGAAAGCAAAATTGCCGACATGCTTGGCATCAGCAGGACACCATTGCGCGAAGCTTTGCACAAGCTTGAGAGAGAAGACTGGATCGAGAAAATAAGTTCAGGCGGATTTCAGGTTGTCACCCTTACAAAGGATGATATAGAGCAGACCTTTGGAATCAGGAGCGTTCTTGAAGCTTATGCGGCAAGGCTTGCGGCTGTCAACCATAAAACGCGTGACCTGATTCCTTTGGAAAAAAAGGTGATGGAATTTAAGATTTGCCTTGAGACAGGCGACAGTGATGAGCTTCAAAAAATCAATACCCAGTTCCATGACCTTCTCTACGCTCTGAGTAAAAGCCCGAAATTGATAAAAATGATCAACCAGCTTCGGGCCCAGATCTCAAGATTCAGGCAGATAATCTTAAAACACAGTGAATACGCCCACAAAAGCAATGAAGACCATATTAATATGCTTGAAGCAATTAAAAACAGGGATGGTGAAGCAGTTGAGGAGCTTGTCAGAGAGCACATCATTAAGGGAAAGAAGGCAGTTTTAAGCCAGTTAAAACAAGAGGAAGAAGAAAAAAAAAGTGCCTGAAATCAAGGACATACTAGAAGGGGGCCAGATAGCAGGATCAAGAATGATCCGTCTCATTGAGGATAATGATCCATCAGCATTTGAGATGTTAAAGCTTTTGTATCCCTATGCCGGCCAAGCCTTTATTATAGGCATAACCGGATCACCCGGTGTGGGCAAATCCACTCTGATTGATGCTTTGATAACTCAGTTTCGCAAACGTGATATGAAGATTGCGGTCATTGCAGTAGACCCCACAAGCCCTTTTTCCGGCGGGGCTATTTTAGGAGATCGCCTGCGAATGCAACGCCATGCAACAGATGAAAAAGTATTTATCCGGTCTATGGCATCCAGAGGACAAAAAGGAGGCCTTTCAAGGGCAACAAAGGATACTGCCGTTGTCCTTTCTGCCATGGGGTATGATATAATTATCATTGAAACAGTGGGAGCAGGACAAGCAGAGTTTGATATCTCATTTCTTGCCCATTCAATCGGAATTGTCAGTATTCCCGGAACAGGAGACGGTATCCAGGCTGTCAAGGCGGGTATTCTTGAAATAGGAGATATCTTTATTGTCAATAAAAGTGATCGCCCCGATGCAGAGACATCCGTGCTTGAGCTTAAAATGATGCTTAACATGCGCAGACCCACTACTTGTGCACAGACCTCAACTTTGTCCCCAAATTGGACCCCCAGGGTTCTGAAAACAATTGCTCAAAATGGAACCGGGGTAAAAGAACTTGCCGATACCTTTTTATCCCATTTTGATTTCATGAAACAAAACGGCAGTATTGTCCAGAAAAAAATAGAACTGGAACATCTCTATTTTAATTCGCTCATAAAGGATCTGACCATGGAAAAAATATTGTTGTTCATTAAAAACTCAAATGATTTCAAAGACGCACTAAATAAAATTGAGTCGGGTTCAATGGACCCGATAACTTGCGCCGAAAATGTGGTCAATAACCTGAAGGTCACATGTAAACAATAAGATCACAAGTAACCTGAAGGTCACACGTAAAAATAAATTATCTGGGGTAATTAATCGCCATGAAGGGCAGGAAATAAGAAAACGAATAAAAAA
Organism: Desulfobacula sp.; assembly: GCA_018702715.1. GTDB lineage: Bacteria > Desulfobacterota > Desulfobacteria > Desulfobacterales > Desulfobacteraceae > Desulfobacula. The sequence goes on from JABIYQ010000379.1 coordinate 2,753, forward strand.
ATATAAACCTCCAAACTCTTCAAGGTAAAGAACGATATAAAGGAAATAAATTTATGGAAACAAAAAAAAAAATTCGGGTACTGATCGCCAAACCAGGCCTGGACGGGCATGACAAGGGCGCAAAAATTGTGGCCCTTGCCTTGAGGGATGCG
>JABIYQ010000381.1 GCA_018702715.1 Desulfobacula sp.
GGGCCATGCTGTTCCGTGCTTCCAAAAGGAAGTATGATGGTTTTAAAACTCTCATCCTTTTTGATTTTGATTTCTTCCCAGGTCATTTCCTGGAGCCATATAGTATCGGTCATGTTCACCTCTTTTATTTAGTGTTTGAACGAAAACTCACCCATCTGCTTCGTTGCTTCAAACTTTTACAATCCTCATGTACTACAGTACACTCCGGTTGCAAAAGTTCTTGCGCCTTGCATATGGGCAACTTTGTGAGCTTTGCTCCTCTACGAGCCGCCCAAACACAGGGTTTTCGGTCAGCCACTATTTACATTAGATTCTTTCTAAAAAATGGGTATCAATATCCCCTTTTTGAAAATTATCATTTTTAAATACTTTTTTGTAAAATCCGATTGTGGTCTCAATCCCTTTTATTTCGAATTCGCTAAGAGCCCGACTCATGCGATTGATGGCAGCCGGTCGGTCTTTTGCCCAGACAATAAGCTTTCCAATAAGAGAATCATAAAAAGGGGTGACCATGTATTTATCATGGATATGGGTGTCGATTCTTATTCCGGGTCCTCCAGGAAAGAGTATCGATTCAATTTGACCGGGGGAGGGCATAAAATTATCATTGGGATCAGTCGCATTTATCCTGCATTCCATGGACCATCCATTAAGATGTATATCCTCTTGTTTTAAATCAAGTTTTTCCCCGGCTGCAATTAAAATCTGCTGTTGAACAATATCAACCCCCGTGACCAGTTCTGTTACTGGATGTTCAACCTGAACCCTTGCATTGACTTCCATAAAATAAAAATTTTTATTCTTATCCACAAGAAATTCCATGGTTCCCGCATTGGTGTAATCAAAGGCTTTTGCAATTCTTATGGCGGTTTTGCCAAGTTTTACGCGAAAATTTTCATCAACAAAGGATGAGGGGGATTCTTCTATGAGTTTTTGATATCTCAATTGAATACTGCATTCCCTTTCTGCCAGGTGGATATAATTACCAAAATGGTCACCAAGGATTTGGATTTCAATGTGTCGCGGTTTTTCAATATATTTTTCAAGGTAGATATCGGGATTTCCAAAAGCAATCTTTGCCTCTCCTGAAGCAATGGAAAATGCAGTGATAAGTTCTTCTTTGTTGCTGGCAATCCTCATCCCCCGGCCACCCCCTCCGCCCGCCGCCTTTAATATAACGGGATACCCAACTGTGTCGGCAACCTTGCAGGCCATATCCGAAGATGAAAGAATATCATCGCTGCCTGGAATAATTGGAATACCCAGGTCCATTAATGTCTGTCTTGCTGCTGATTTATCACCAGCTTTTGCGATACTTTGTGCTGAAGGGCCGATAAAAATAATATGATTATCAAAACAGGCTTTTGCAAAGTTGAAATTTTCAGAAAGAAAGCCATATCCCGGGTGGATTGCATCGGCATTTGTCTTTTTTGCAGCACCAATTATATTGTCAATGTTTAAATAACTTTTGCGACTTAAAGCAGGGCCGATATGAACAGCATCATCTGCATATTTTACATGGAGACTGTCTTTGTCTGCATCGGAAAAAACAGCAATGGTCTTAATCCCCATTTCTTTGCAGGCACGAATGACCCGGACTGCAATCTCGCCTCTGTTCGCAATTAAAATTGATTTAAATAACATGTTTCCTCCGAAATTTTTAAAGGCAATTTGTAATTGTTCAGCCCGTTAAAAGAGGTTATCTAAAAAGCCCTGTCTGATGGATATTTGCAGGAGGTTAAGCGCTTAGCATCGAAAAAAAATATCCATATAGACAGGCGATATCAAGCATAAGAACTGAATAGTTACGGCAATTTTATATTTTAATTTGCTTCAATCTCCATCAATGCCTGGTTTTTCATGACAGGGTCTTCGTTTTCCATTAAAATTTTTGTTACGATGCCTGATTGTTCACTTCGAAGCTCGGTAAAAATTTTCATGGATTCAATCATACACACAATATCTGATGCATTGATTTTTTGTCCTACTTCAACCAGAAATTTTTCGCCCGGTGCAGTGGATCTGTAAAAAGTTCCCATTACGGGTGATGTTATGGTATATGTTTTTTCACCCATGTTTATTCTCCTTTAATAAAAAGTTATCATGATCTTGTTTTTTTATAAAATATACTTGACATATATTTTAAATATGTGTCAAGTTTATTTTTATTCCTTAAAAAAAGTATCAGAAGAAAGGATGACTCCAGGGTATGGGTAAAACAGCAAAAATACAAAAGATTCCAAAACAGCCATTGGCCGTCACTGCCTATGAAACCCTTGTCAAAAAGATAATCTGTCTTGAATACCAGCCAAGCCAGCACCTTGAAGAAAATCAGCTTGTGGATGACCTGGGGATTGGAAGGACTCCAATAAGAGAAGCTCTTGTCCGATTGCACAGTGAAAAAATGGTGGAAACCCACCCCAAAAGAGGCGTTATTGTTCGCCCCATTACCTTGCAAAATACCAAGGCAATGTTTGAAAGCATGAGAATTATGGAACTGGGTCTTGTTGATATCGCGATTCATAAAAACTGTTCAATTTTTATAAAAAAAATGAAAGAATCAAATAAAGAAGTTAAAAAGGCAATCGACGTAAATGATGTTTTTGAATTGGTTGAGGCCAATCATGATTTCCATATGAATTTTGCAAAGTGTTCGCAAAATGAATTTTTCATCAGAGCGGTCCAGGATGTGAGAACCGAGGCAAAAAGACTGTCCTATTTGTCCTATGGGAATGTTATTGATCCTCAAAGACCTCTTGAATCCCATTATGAATCCGTCTTTCTGGAGCATGAACAAATGATTAAATGTCTTGTGGGAAAAGATGAAATTCGCTTAAAAGAACTCATTGAAAAACATATTTTAATTTTCCGGCAAAGGATAATTGTTTTTATGACATCCTGATTGAATTATTAAAGGGTGCAAGCTCTTATAATATATTAATAACCCTAAAAAGGAGAAAGAGATGAAAAAATTATTAATTGTTTTAACCGGTCTGATGTTCGCCTTGACCTTGGTTTCCAATGCCATGGCAAAAACAAAGTGGGATCTGCATTTAAACTATCCTGCGGGTAATTTTCACTCCAAAGGTGCACAAGTATTTGCAGATAAAGTCGCCAAAGCAACTAATGGCGAGCTTACTATTGTTCTTCATCCGGGTTCCTCATTGGGATTCAAAGGCCCTGAGCTTTTAAGAGCTGTTGCTGAAGGTCAGCTGGCAGTTGCTGAAATACCCACGGGTATGGTTGAAGGTGATGCACCGGTCCTGGCATTGACAGCACAGCCTTTTATTTCCACAAATGCCTTTGAACAGCGTCTTCTCTATCAACTTGCAAAACCCGTATATGCAAAAAATTTGAAAAAATTCAACCAGATGACTCTTTACACTTCCATCTGGCCTTTTTCCGGTATTTATACCCAGCGCAAAATCCAGTCTGAATCAGATTTAAAAGGCCTGAAAATGAGGGTTTATGATGGTACTGGGCTTTCCTTTGGAAAAGCTACGGGTATTGCGGCAAGAAAAATGCCATTTTCCGAAGTCTATCCTGCAATGAAAGCAGGCCTTTTAGATTCCATGTACACCTCTTCTCCTTCTGGTGTTGATGCAAAAGCATGGGAAATTTTAAAATATTTTACCCCGATAAATATTGTGGGTCCTGTGAACATGATCAATGTTAATCAGGCTGCCTGGGATAAACTGGATAAAAAAATCCAGGCAATCGTCCTTGAAATTGCCAATCAGATGGAAGATGACATGTGGAATCTTGCCGGAGACATGGACCGTAAAAGCCGTGCAACTCTTGTGGAAAAAGGAATGACCATTGATCCTGTGAGCAATGAATTTCGAGCTGAGCTCAATGCTGTTGGTGAAAAATTAAGAGGTGAATGGGCAAAAAAAGCAGGTAGCGATGCCCAGGCCGTTCTCAGCCAGTATTACAAAATCACAGGCAGGTAAACTTAACTATATCTTAGATAATATTAATGTAATTATTCAGCTCTTGCGCTTTAACCCGCCCTGTCTGATGGATATTTGTTTCGAGGCTATTCGCTTAACCTCCTGCAAATATCCATCAGGCAGAGCTTTGGGGATAATTTTTTTTAACGGGCTGAATAATTACATATTAATTTTATAATAATGGACTGTTAAACTGGTCCATTATGATAAATTCCGGTGGTCTTAATGAATAAATTTGTAAAATTATCAGACAAATTAAGTGATGTTATGGCAAAAATTTCTGCTGTAATTCTTGGGCTGATGTCTATTTTGATTTTAGTGGAAATTTTTATATGGAATCTATTTGAAAAGACAACATTGATAGCAGATGAATACAGCGCCTATGGACTTGCAGCAATAATATTTATGGGGGCAGGATACTGCCTTAAGGAAAAAAGCCATATCAGAATTACCCTGGTTCTGGGATTTTTACCCCAAAAGGCGGCAAGGGTGATCACTTTTTTTGCAACTTTGATTACCACTTTTTTTATGGGATATTTATGGTGGTATCTTTTTAAAATGGTTGGTTCAGCCATCAGATATGAATCAACATCAGGCACATTGACCAACACGCCTTTATGGATTCCCCAGGCCATCATGCTGGTTGGAGCCGGGTGCTTTTTTATTCAGCTTGCGGCCACAACCCTGAAAACCTGGCAGGCCATTTCAACTAAAGAGGAGGTCGTCTAATGGAAGCAGAACTCCTTTTTATGTCTATCGTTGTATTTGGTGTTCTTTTTATCGCTCTCTCTGCCGGTATCTGGGTCGGGTTTTCTCTTTTTATTGTGGGTTTTGTGGGCATGACCCTGTTTTCTTCTTTGCCTGCTGGAAACAACATGGCTTCATCTGCATGGGCAACTATAGAAAAATGGGAATATGTGGCCCTGCCTTTGTTTATTTTAATGGGGGAGATATTATACAGGTCCGGGATTTCGGAAAAACTTTTCAAGGCTCTTGTACCCTGGCTCTACCGCCTTCCAGGCGGGCTTTTACTTATGAATATTGTGTCATGCACACTTTTTGCGGCAGTATCCGGTTCAAGTGCAGCCACAACGGCTACTGTGGGTAGAATTACCCTGGCAGAGTTTGATAAACTGGGGTATGACAGAAGCCTTTCAATGGGATCACTTGCCGGAGCAGGTACACTGGGATTTTTAATACCTCCTTCCCTGATCATGATCGTTTATGCCATTTTAGCTGAGGTTTCCATCGGTAAAATGTTTATGGCAGGTATTTTACCCGGTTTGCTGCTTGCATCAATTTATTCTATTTACATTATTTACAGGGGAGTTAAAAATCCTGAAATCGCCCCGCAATCTCAAGATAGTTATACATGGGCAGACCGTTTATTGGGGCTTAAGGATCTTGCACCCACATTAATACTTATCCTGGTGGTTCTCGGAAGTATTTACGGTGGGTTTGCAACCCCGACCGAAGCAGCTGCCTTAGGTGTTTTCGGTGCCTTTGTTTTTGCAGTCATAAATCGCCAGATGACTAGGAAAATCTTTTTTGAATGTCTTATAGGAGCCGTTAAAACCAACGCCATGATAATGCTCATCGTTGTGGGGGCAGGTTTTTTATCCAGGGTAATGGGGTTTTTAGGAATCCCGGCTGCAATTACCCTTGCAATAACTCAACTTAATCTTTCTCCATACATGCTCATGCTTCTTCTTGGAGGTGTTTATCTCGTGCTGGGATGTCTTCTGGATGGGTTTTCCATTGTTGTCATGACACTTCCCATAGCGCTTCCCATGGTAACTGCTGCAGGATTTGACCCCATATGGTTTGGTATTTATCTCATTTTAATGGTAGAAGTCAGTCAGATTACACCTCCTGTTGGATTTAATCTTTTCGTGATACAGGGCCTGACAGGTGAACCCATTATGAATATCGCCAGATATGCGCTGCCATTCTTTTTTTTAATGTTATTGACAACGGCGATCCTGACGGTCTTTCCACAAATTGCATTGTATCTTCCAGAACTCATGGTAACAAAATAGATAAGGACCTCAATTTATTTCATTTGTGGTCCTAAAGAGGTGAAGGATGAAAGTAATCGATTTAAATTGTGACATGGGAGAAAGCTTTGGTGCATATAAGCTTGGCATGGACGAAGAAGTCATGAAGCACATTAGTTCCGCAAATATTGCCTGCGGTTTTCATGCCGGAGACCCGCTTGTAATGGACAAAACCATCAAAATGGCAGTCGAAAACAAGGTGGGAATCGGTGCACATCCGGGATATCCGGATCTTTTGGGGTTTGGTCGCAGGAACATGGCATGTTCTGCTGAAGAAATTCAGCACTATCTGGTTTATCAGGTCAGTGCCATTAAAGGGTTTTGTCATGTGCACGGGGCAAAACTTTCCCATGTTAAACCCCATGGGGCGCTTTATCTTGAAGCCGTGGAAAACCAAATCACGGCTGAGGCAATTGCAAAAGGAATAATGAGTCTGGATCCGGATCTTTATTTTGTTGCCCTGGCAGGAAAAAAAGGGGCAATAATGAGGCGTATGGGAGAACAACTGGGGCTTAAAGTCGTGTATGAAGCTTTTCCTGACAGGGCTTATACACCTGAAGGAACGCTATCGTCCAGAAAAAGCCCTGGGGCAGTTATTTCAGATCCCGTTGAAGTGGCAAAAAGAGCCCTTGATATGGCAAATGGGTTTGTAACTGCTGTGGATGGAACAAACATTGAGCTTGAAGTTCAGACTCTTTGTGTGCATGGTGATAATATTGGCGCTGTTAATCTGGTAAAAAATATCAGGAAAACGCTTGAAGCAAATAATATAAAAGTAAAACCCATGGGGGAAAATCTGCATCATGGAATCGACGATATTTGAAAAAGCAATATATCGCCTTGCAGGGGACAATGGCCTTCTTGTTGAATTTGGTGAGGGCATTGATCCAAAGGTAAATACAAAAGTCCGGGCCATGGCCAAAACCCTGGAAAAAAACAGACCCAGAGGTGTCAAAGAAATGATTCCAACCTACAGGTCTCTTTTGTTTATCTATGATCCCGGGGTTACAAATCCGGACATGCTTTGTAAATTGATCAAAAGAGTTGAAAATACCCTTGAGAAGATAGAAATCGAGCCATGGAAGGTTGTGGAAATCCCGGTTTGTTATGGAAGTAAATTTGGCCCTGACATGGAAAATGTTCAAAAGGCTCATGGGCTGACAACGGAACAAGTCATCCTTCTTCATTCAACACCTGAATATTTGATTTATATGGTAGGGTTTACTCCCGGGTTTGCTTTTTTAGGCGGACTTGATGAAAAATTATTTACCCCAAGACTTGCAACACCACGCATGCACGTGCCTGAAGGTTCAGTGGGAATAGCAAACAACCAGACAGGAATGTACCCCATTGCAAGTCCGGGCGGCTGGCAGCTCATTGGAAAAACGCCTTTGAAACTCTTTGCACCTGATCGAGCCAACCCTTTTCTTTATAAGGCAGGAGATAAAATAAAGTTTAAGCCGATATCCCAAATAGAATATGACCTGCTAGCACAAAAGGAGAAGAGCTGATGAGTGCATTGAAAGTTTTGGCTCCAGGGGGATTTACCACTGTTCAGGATAAAGGAAGGTTCGGTTATCAACAGATGGGGATTCCTGTTTGCGGTGTACTTGATTCTTTTGCATTTAGTGTGGCAAATGTCCTTGTGGGAAATAATGAAAATCAGGCTGTTCTTGAAATTACTGTAATGGGACCGTCCCTGGAAATAACAAAAGAAATGGACATTGCCCTTACAGGTGCCAAAATGGGGATGAGTCTGAATGATAAACCCATTGAACAATGGAAATCCATACGGGTAAATCCCGGCGATATTTTGACGATTTCACAGATTCAATCAGGATGTAGATCCTATCTTTCTTTTAGTGGAGGGTTGAAAGTTCCCAAGATCATGGGCAGTTATTCAACCTATGTGGGTGGAAAAATTGGCGGGTTTATGGGAAGGTCTTTGCAAAAAGGGGATATTCTTCAAACCAATAATGCAAAAACCTTGAATAAACCACGTTCCTTTCCCCTTGAATCGATACCCCAATATCCTTCCAATCCAATTGTCCGTGCTATCTTGGGTCCCCAGGATGACCACTTTGATCAAGGTATCAGCGCTTTGTTTGAAACTGATTATATGGTTACAGCAAAGGCTGACCGCATGGGATACCGTTTGCAGGGGGCCCCTGTACCCATAAAGAACAGCATGTCTAAAAGCATTGTTTCAGAACCGTCAATGCCCGGCAGTATTCAGATACCGCCCGATGAACAACCCATAATTTTATTGGTCGAGCAGACGGTTGGCGGATATGCTAAAATTGCAACTATTATTTCCACGGACCTGTCAAAGGTAGCACAGACAACCCCTGGGGATACAATAAGATTTGAAAAAACTGATTTGAAAACTGCGCACAACCTATATATGGAAGAAAGGAAAAAAATTTTACAGATTAAAGAATTCTTTTTAAATAGATAAAGGCATTCAGAAACGCCGTCTAATTTAGCCCTGCACAATCGAAAAACAAGACTATGCAACGTTAGGGTTTACTCACTCCATAGTGCTGAGGCCGGGTACAAGCTTTTTAAACTTATCAGAGTACAATTTAACACCCCGGACATACATGTCACTGTGGTTATATCGATAAAAAGCATATTCTCTACCCCGTTCCTTGTATTTATGACGTTTCAGATATGTGGCAACGGAAAAAATTGAATCTGGAACCGTATTTAAATCAATGAGGCCATCTTTGTCTCCATCAACTGCATAAGCCATGGAAGCGGGCATAAATTGTGGTATCCCTATAGCGCCTGCCCAGGATCCTTTTACGATCTTTGGGTCAAAACCTGTGTTTCTTGCCCAAATTAATAATTGAGACAGGTTATTAAGCGCTCGTTTTTTTATTTTTTGAAGTCTTTTAACAGCAACGGGTCTATCCATGGCTCCTTGTTTTTGATAATGGCCTTTTTTAAAGAGTTCAAACTCAACTTCATCAATATGAAAATATTGATTGATAAATATTTTGAATATCTCATATTTGCCTCTGTACTTTCCAAGCCTGGACTCCCAGTTTAAAATGGAGAGAATATCGCTGGCTTGAACGCCGGTATTTTTTTGTGCGTTTAAAAAATGGTCTTTATGCTTTTCAAAAAATAGTTTTCCATTATTCAGGGTCTTTTGATTTACCAATATAGAAACCCAGTCCTTATGCTGCTTGTTCTGCTTTTTTATTGAAACAGGAGATGCCAGAAAAATAAGTTTATCCAGATATTCCCTCTGAAGGAGGAGATTGGATTGATCTAATAACAAATCATCAAATTCTTTTTTTGAATAATATTTTTTAACTTTATTAAATAAATTAAAGTATTTAGCCGGGTATTCTTTTTCCAGGTTTATCAAGGTTTTTTTGTAGATTAAATCCGATAGGCTAAAATGGGTTGCTTTTTTATTCAAAGTTGAAACAGAAGCTGAAAGCCACCCCTCATAATTGGGTGTTTTAACAAGATACCATAGGTGTCCTTCCTTGTTAAGTGTATCCATTACAAATGCTTTTTCGTTTTTTGACAAGACAACTATGACATTTTTTTTAGATGTATCTGGTGTACTTCTTAAATTACATTTTTCTACTATTACAATGACTTCCAACCCCTCCAGGTAGGACTTAGCAGAAACTGGAGCGGAAAAAAGATACAGAACAGAAATAACCAATAGAATTGTTATGAAAACCTTCATCTTAAAGTGACGATGCTCCTCTACATAGGCAAGACCGTTCACTATCCATCTCCAATTGCTTTTCTGACGATTATTGCCAGTTCTTTTGAGGAGAAAGGTTTTTTAAGGAAGTGAGTGCCCTCGTCCAAAACGCCGTGATGCTCGATAGCATCGGCTGTATATCCTGACATGAACATGCATTTTATCTCTGAATAAAAGGGTTTCAATTGTTTTGACAATTCAAGTCCGTTCATTTCAGGCATGATAACGTCCGTGACTAGCAAATGAACATTGCCTTTATGTTCACGAGCAATCTTTATCGCCTTTTTTGGTGTGTTGGCAACCAGGACTTCGTAACCCAGCCCTTTAAGAATTTTTTCAGTTAGTTTCAGGATTGGTAAGTCATCCTCCACCAGAAGGATTGTCTCACCACGGGCCTGGGGGATTTTTTTTGATATTTCTTCCTGAACTTCGACGGCTTTGCTCTTATGCCGCGGCAGGTAAATATTTACGGTAGTTCCCTTGCCAAATTCACTTTCGACATTTATGAATCCTTTGTTTTGCTGGACGATTCCGTATACTGTTGCCAAACCAAGTCCTGTACCTTTATCTATCGCTTTTGTGGTGAAAAACGGTTCGAAAATGTTGTTCAGAATTTCTTTGTCCATGCCGCAGCCATTGTCGCGTATGGCAAGGAGAACAAACTTGCCTGGAACAAAACCCGTGTGATCAGCGCAAAAGCTAGTGTCCAGGATCCTGGTACCTGTTTGGATGGTGATCTTGCCTACTCCCTCAATGGCGTCCCGGGCATTTAAGCACAGGTTGGCCAGAATTTGATCAATCTGGGAAGGGTCCATTTTTACAGGCCAAAGGTTTTTTCCCGGTAACCAGGCAAGATCAATGTCTTCACCAATGAGGCGTCTGAGCATTTTCAGCATGGTTTCCACATTTTCGTTCAGATCAAGAGAAAGAGGAGCAATGGTCTGTTTGCGGGCAAAGGCCAGAAGTTGGCGGGTAATGTCTGTTGCGCGTCTGCCTGCCTTGAGAACCTGATTCAGATCGGCTTGCAGTCTTCCTGTCGGGTCCTCCACCTCTGTCATGGCAAGCTCAGTGTAACCCATAATAACGCTAAGGGCATTGTTATAATCATGGGCCACCCCGCCAGCCAGGCGCCCCACTGATTCCATCTTCTGGGCCTGCAAAAGTTGGGCTTTAATTTTTTTTTGTTCCGTGATATCCGTTATGACGCCTTGAAATCCTATTGTCCGGCCCTTTGAATCAACTTTAATAGATAAAGTTGTCTCAACATAACAAATAGAACCATTCTTTTTAACAAGTTCCCAATCAAATGCTTTATAAGATTTTTTTGTTTTATAAACAGAATTAAAGGCAGTATAGACAATTTTGGCATTTTTCGCATCCAAATACTGCCTGTTATTCATGCCCATTAATTCATCTTTGGAATATCCCAGAATCTTACACAATGAACTATTAAAAAAGGTAAGATTTCCGGCAATATCGACTTCATAGTAAGCCTCTTCAATACTTTCAAGAATGGTTCTGTATTTTTCTTCGCTTTTTTTCAGTGCTTTTTCCGTGTGTATGCGTTTTGTGATATCATTTACAAGTGATGCCATGCCAATGGCTTTTCCATCAGCATCTTTCAAGGCTGTATTGTACCATTCGCATGTGATTCGCCGTCCGTCTTTGGTCAGGTTCTCGTTTATGCTGTGTCCGCCACCTTTTTCAGATAACAGATCCTGTAAAAGATCATCACCAAATTCCCGCAGATCTTTGGGAAGAATAAGCTGGAGAATATGTTTTCCCATGGCCTCTTTTTTGGTATAACCAAATATTGTTTGTGCAGCAGGGTTCCATTCCGTTGTATTGAAATTCAAGTCCCAGGAAATTGCGCCTATGGGTGTATTTAAAAGGTGGGTCGAAAGTAGCTGCTCACTCTTTTTCAGCGCCTCCTCAATCTCTCTGCGTTCGTTGATAACCTCATTGTATATGACGATACCCCCGATTGAGCCATCATATTCATACCAGGGTCGACACTCCCAGCGTGTCCAGTTTACAAAGCCGTCCTCTCTTAAATAAGGATCTTCTTCTGCGGTTATCACCTCACCGGCCAATGCTCTTTGATGCACCTCTTTCCATTTTTCAGGAATATCCGGAAAGATATCATAATGGTGTTTACCCGCTACATTTTGCTTGGTAATTTTGTAATCTTTAAGATATCGCTTGCTTACATATATATATCTTAAATCTTTGTCATATACGGCAATGGCACTCCGGGCATTAGAAAGAATATAATCCGTCAAATCAAAGGAATGAGCAAGTTGTTCTTTGCAGCGTTTAAGCTGAGATTTGATCTGTTCTAATTCGTTGTCAAAAGGTTTTTTGACCATGAAAATTTCCTCTTATAAACAATGGTACATCCTGCCAAAGCAGAATGCTTGCCATAGACCTAACACCATTAAATTATCTGAATGCATGTAATATTATGATCAATCCATATGGAATTATAATAATATAGATAGTGCGGCAAAGTAAATATAATTTCAAAAAACAATTCTATCGCTTGTTTTTAATTTTAGCTTCCAATGAACCTAACCTTTTTTCCATTGAGTGATTGCTTTTTTAAATCAAGACCTTATTTTTAAAGAAACAGCAAGTTTTTTAAATGCAAAAAATTAATGCTGTCAGATCTTTAATAATTTTAAAAAAGGAGATCGCCATGAAAACAATAGAATGTGTCCCTCAGAAAATATCCAAATTAATGCTGGGTTCATTGATGCTGGCAGCAGCTATAGGCCTTATTATTATAGGGATAACCCTGCTTCCTGTTTTTGGAATTGTGCTGGCCATACCTGTCATTGGAATGGCAATTTATGTTTTTCGACTTCATTTGAATGACCAGTGTGAGATTGATTTTCCAGAAAAATAGATTTTTATTGCGAAGTTTGGGTCAAATACTCCGTCGCTTGCGACGTTATAATTGATCGTATCCTTTACCAATACCCCGCTGCTTGCGGCGGGGTATTTTATTGATTTGAACTACCAAAAATGAAAAAGTATCATTTTTTAAAATAAGGGTTTTAAAAATTTTGTTAAACCCCGAACTATAATGTCACTACCAGGTAAAAAATCCGGCAGGTGATATTAAAATCAAAGGTCAGAATTTTATGGCATTTAGTGTGGATTTGTGGTTTACTGGGATTGGCTTGTAGAAGCCTTCTGATTAAGGTTGCTTTTATGTCGTTAGCTTTTAATCATGGAGCATTAAGGGCTTTTATTACTAATTTGGTTTTTTTTTGAAAAAAGATATCCTGATAATTATGAAATTTAGAATCTATTCTATCCTTATTTTATTTTTAGTAGGTTTCAGCAGTGTATTTTTTGCCAACCAATTCAAGAAAGAGCTTGGTCTTAATATCATTAATGCCAAAACAATTTCATCTTTAACCCGGGATATCCAAGATTTGAAAAGAAGTATATCTTTGTATGAAAGCAAAGAACTATATTTGAGATCAATCATCAAATCTAAAGAAAAACAATTGGATATCATCACAAAAGCAAATGTTACCTTAACCGGATATCATCCCTGGTCAAATGGAATCAACTCAGATGGTTATCCTGAAAAAACAGCTACCATGACCAAGCCGATTGTCGGCAGGACGTGCGCGATCAGTTCTGAGCTTGTAAATAGAGGGTGGCTAGGGAAAAAAATATATATTGAAGGTATAGGTGTATTTATTGCCGAAGATCGAATGAACGTCGATTTGAATGGTTTAAGAATCGATTTGGTCATGGGATCTTTGGAAGAGGCTTTAAATTTTGGTAAAAAGAAAAATATTCTAGCCATTAATCTTGATTAAAATGTTTTTTTATGAATTCAATCATTTTAAAAAAATATAATTTGCACCATTTAATTTGCCGCACAACTATTTCATAGAACTATTATCAAAGCCGTTCCGGCTGGAAATTCATTAGTATTTTGAATTTGACACATCATAGAAAAATCATTACAGGACCTGCGTTTTAAAAAATTTATTCAAGCACATGATATTTTAGCCATATTTTTCTTGACAATAGTTAAGTTTTTATCTTAAGAGCATTTTTTAATATCGGCTCTATACTAGATCTTTCCCTAAAAATATGGACTCGGAATTAAACCATTTTTTTTAGAGAAAGGTTCAATTGTTCATTTAAAGAGAATGAGGCAAAAAATGGCTATGGTCAGAAATGGTTTAACTTGTGCTGTTGGAATAGGATTAAATATTTTTTCCCAGGATGAACTTGAAACAATTCATCGTGGGGCCTGCCACATTTTAAAGCATACGGGTGTGCTTGTGGAGATGGAAGAAGCTGTTGAACGTTTAGGCAGCGCAGGAGCTCAAGTTATAAAAAAAGGACCAAACTGGCTGGTCAAAATTCCTGAATGGATGGTCACAGAAAGCATAGCAAGTGTGGCAAAAAGTGTGACCTATTATGCCCGTGACCCTGAAAAAGATTTTTATATGGAAAAGGGTAATGTAGGATTTTCTACATTTGGTGAGCAGGTAAATCTTATTGATCTTGATACCAAGCTGTGCCGCAATACAACTAAAGAAGATTGCAACAATGTTTATCGGATTGTTGATGCTCTGGACGGACTAGCATGGTGTCAAAGAACTATTTGTCCCGGAGATAAAAAAGCTGCTTCTCAGGCTGTACACAATTTTGAATCTTTGATCACACACAACAGCAAACATATTACCATCGGCATGGTGGATAAGCGCAGCGTAGAAACCATCGTCAAGATGGCTGCAGCCGCAATGGGAGGAATGGACCAACTACGTGAACGACCCATATGCACCTGCTCATGCTGCGTTACAAGTCCCTTGACCCTTGCAACTCAATGTTGCGAAACCCTTATAGCAGCCCTGGAAGCAGGAGTAAACGTAGATATAATGGCCATGGCTCTTTCCGGCGGAACAGGCCCGGTAACGCTTGCCGGTACAATTGTTCAGACCCTTGCCGAGCATCTTGGCGGACTGGTTCTTGCCCAGACGGTTAAAAAAGGATCTAATGTTTCCTTTGGTTCATGCAGCACTATAATGGATTTGAAAACAGGACTGACTTCAGTGGGGGCTCCTGAATGGAGCATGGTGGGTACAGCCATTGCAAGGATGGCCCAATATTATGGTATTCCCTGTCGAATCGGTGCAGGAGTAAGTGATTCCAAGGTTCCCGATGCCCAGGCAGGGTATGAGTTTAGTTTTAACGTACTGCCTATTGCCCTGTCAGGAGCCAATATGATTTTTGGGGCAGGAGGATTGGAAACAGGGTTGACCTTTGATTATGCCAAACTGATTATGGACCATGAATGCATCACAAATATCCATAAACTGATCAACGGAGTAACGATAGATAAAGAATCCATGGTGTTGAATCTCATAGATGAGATTGGTCCCGGCGGAAGCTATCTAACCCATGACCATACGTTTCAACATACAAGAAGTCAGTCCCAGGGTATAGTATTTGACAGAAAAACCCGGGCACAATGGGTGCAATCCAGTAATGGTAAAGATCTCACAGAGATGGCTTATGAAAAGGCAAAAAATATATTGAAAAATCATATACCTTTGGCACTTTTATCCGGCGCAAAAGAAACAATTAAAGATCTGCTGGAGGAGTTTGAAGCTAATTTGTAGGGTAACAATAAGAAACAATGGGTAATAATTATGAATCTTGAAAAGAAATATTACCACTTTCAAAAAGGATATCAGAAAGCTGTAGATACTGTCACGGGAACTTCTGACCGGGTGCCTGTATATGCCCAGATTTGTGAATTGCTGCCCCGGGAAATGAAGATTTCAGCCAAAGAGATTTTTCACGATGCAAAATCGTTGAATATTGGAACATTTGATATTTGTGACAAATATGGTATTGACATCCATACAGTGGAATTAGACACTTATAATATTGAAGCTGAAGCAATTGGTCAGAAGTTACGTTTCCACGATGATATCATGCCGGATATTGATCGGGCACATCCTCTTATCCAGGACGAAAGTGATATTAAAAAAATTGTCACTCCTGATTTTGACACGGCAGGAAGATGTTCCCTTGTTATTGACCTGTATAATATTTTTGAAGAACTGACAGGAGTCAATGCAAGCATTGCATTTTGCTCTCCCTTCAGCCTTGCAGCCAACATAAGGGGAATTGAAACTCTCATCATGGACATGTGTCTGAATCCAAAATTTGCCCATGAACTTATGACAAGGGTAACAGAAGAACTGCTCATTCCATGGCTTGAGTATCTGAAAAATAAATTTCCCCATACTCCTGCTTTTATGGGTGCGGATGCACTGGCTTCTCTTCCCATTGTCAATATAAAGATTATGGATGAATTCATTGCTCCCTATGTTGAAAAGCTGCGTGAAGCAATCGGATCAACCGTTTGTGTACCCAATTGGACAGGGGAAAGATATGCAAAGAATCCAGAAGAAGTAATGGATATCCGTTTGCGGGTCAACCCTGTGTTTGTGGAAGGCCAGGACCCTGATGTTGAAGCCTTGGGCCCTGAATTTTATAAAGCCTATGCAGAAAAGCATGATCTTCCGCTGTTGCTGGGGGTGGGAGCTGCCTTTCTTAGAGCCGGCACTCCTGAAGAGGTGTTTAACAGGGTAAAACATTATGTAAAGGTTGGGGGAAAAAATGGTCGCCTGTGGTTTTACCTGTGCAATATTGCGCCGGGTACCCCGATGGAAAATATAAAAGCCGCTGTGTACGCCGTCCGTAAATACGGGAATAATGAAAACTGATCAGGCTATCTAAAAATAGTAGTCAGTGCATCAATGAGACGCATGGTGTCTTCCTCTGAGTTATAATGGGCAAAACTCAATCTTAGGACACCATCATTGGTATCTATGCCCAACGCTTTCAATACTCTATATGCATAAAAATGACCATTTTTTGCAGCGATACCTTTTTTAGCTAATAATGAGGCGAGCAAAGACGATGAATGGGTGGATGAAATCAAGGAGATATTTGCTTCACGGCCTTTTATGCTTGATTTTCCGATGATTCTCAACGGCAATTGATTGAGCGCTTTGATTAATATTTTACAAAGAGACAGCTCGTGTTGATTCATAATGCTTGAAACTTTTGATGCTTTGTGGTTCAGGCTCTCATCAGAATAGCCAAAATGGTGATCATAAAGTGTCTGAAAAAAATCGCCTATCCCGGAAAGAGCTGCAATTAAAGCGTGATCAGGTCCTGCTGCATCTAAACGAGCCCAGGGATTGTCAATATTAAAAAAATGACATTGAGGTGCCAGCTGGTCCATAAAATCCGGGGCTATATACATGATACCCAAATGTGTTCCAAAGGTTTTATAGGTGCTGAAGCAATAGGCATCCGGTTCAGCCGATGAGATATCAGGCCATCTATGGGGTGCATAGGAAACACCGTCAATGATCACTTTTGCCCCGAAATTATGCCCTAAACGAATAATTTCCTGAATAGGATTTACCGTTCCAATAATATTAGAGCTGTGTGTCACACACACAATTTTTGTTCGCTTATTCAGGAGTTTTTCAAATTGGGCAAGCTCAAGCTCACCATCTTCTGCATTGATCCGCCAAAAATGCAGGGTTGCACCTGTTTTTTGAGCCACTCTTTCCCAGGCACCAATGTTTGCCTCATGGTCTTGTTCAGAGACAATGATCTCATCCCCCATCTTAAGAAAGGCCATACAAGCAATGCTGAGTGTATTGATATTCTGAGTCGTTGATGGGCCAAGGGTAAGTGTTTCTTTTGGTACGCCTAATAGCTCTGAAATAACACTGCGACCTGTATCCATTTGTTCACCGGCAGCTGCGGCAAGTGCGTTATCACCATAGGGTTGAACTTTGTTGGCTTGATAAAATCGGGTTAATTTATCGACTACGGAACTGCATGCAAAGGTCCCGCCTGCATTATCAAAAAAACTCCATTGCTTTGATTGATCCAATTTAAAAAAAGGAAATTGCCGGCGTGCAAAATTCACATCGAAATTTTTTTGATCGACTTTAGATTTCATAAATATAATTTTTCCTTATTTTCACATTGTTGCTCCAAAACACGAATAATTTGGAGGCAGGCTTGATTAGCAGGGGTTTGTACGTCATGAGTTTTGCCCAATTCAACTACTTTCCCTCCAAAAATCCCAACTTCGGTTTTGCGTCCTGCCTCAATATCCTGAAGCATTGACGTTTTTCCCTGGGAAGATAGAACATTTAGAAATAGATACCATTCTTTTATATCATGGTCAGTCAGATTAACACCCATAACATCTGTCAATGCAATGACTTCTTTCATCAAAGCTTCCATTAAACCCTGGGCATCCAAAGATGTCTGGAAAACGCCATAGCTTGCTTTCATAACAGCAGATGCCTGGTTCATCCCAACATTGATCATGAATTTCCACCACATAATCCGGATCATATCTTTGGGAGTTTCATAAACGATTTTTGCCCTGTCAAATGCCTCTTGAACGTACAGAACACGTTGGCTTAAATGAGTATTGTCAGCTTGCCCAAAAAAGTGTTTGCCCGGCTTGGTATAAGTTGTCCGGTTGCTGCCTTCCCGTACAGCATCTATTGCAACAGAAATAGCATATAGCACTTTTTCTTTGCCATAGATGGAGCCAATATATTCTTCACTTTCAAGACCATTCATGACGGATATAATGGTGGTTGAATCGCTTATAAGTTTTTCTAAACCTTGAACTGCTTTTTCAAGATGATAATGTTTTAAGGCCACAATAATCAGATCGACAGCAGAAATGGCTTCATCCGGGTGGATTACAGGGATTGCATAAGATTTTCCATTAACAATTAAACCATTGGTTTTGAGTTTTTCCAAACGCCGGCCTTTAGCAATTAATACAGTTGAAAAGCCGGCCGTATCAAAAAATCTGCTTGCAAAATAAGAACCCATTGCTCCGGCTCCAATAATTGCTACCTTTTTAATTTTTTTAAAATCAATTGTATCTTTTTCAAAATTTGACCCTGCCATTATATCTCCTTGCTATGGGTTGTTTTTATTTTTTAATTAATATTTTTGTTTCTTCCATGGTATCTCCAAGTTTATAGGGGATAAACAGGATGAAACCCATTATACAGGACAAAGCACAGATAATCCAGATAACACTGACACCAAAAGAGTTTTCAGGGCTGTATCCAAATATGGAAAAGGTAGTTGTCAGAATAATGGAACAAAAAGCCCAGCCTGTTTTTCTCACAATACCGTATATTCCGAAATAAATGGCCTCCGTCCTTGTCCCTTTCTTGAGTTCACCGTAATCAGTAAGATCGGAAATAAGTCCCAGGGAAGCTGTAAACATTCCCCCCATGGGTATGGCGGCAATGGGCAGGATAATGATGGCCTGGATATAAGGAGAAAAAATATTAATTCTGCCGATAAAAAAGCTCAAGCAAAAACCCAGAGCCATTAAACCGATGATAAAGCGCATGACACTTCTTTTGGGATATTTATTCAAAAGAAAATACCACAAAGGTATGGACAGTGCCATGAGCAGGATTACCTCACCCATGAGCACGGATGCGGCTGATTTTGGTTGCCCCAGAACCAGGGTGGTCATATAGGGAACATTCATGAGCATGAGCTGGTAGGTCAGCTGTACAAACATGATCATGCCGCAAAAGGAAAGTACCTGTTTGTCTTTAAACACCTCTTTAAAAGTCTTAATAAAGCCTTTTTTATCTGTCGCCTCTTTGGGCGGGATATAATTTTCCTTGACCCCGTACAGGCTCAGTCCTCCTGCCACAAAGGCAAAAGATCCCAATATTAATGCCATGACAAACGGGCTGTATGTATCAATGAGCATTCCAGACAGGCCACCGCCTACTATGGCCCCCAATGTGCCCAGAACAATACCCACGGAAACGACTTTTATGCGTTGATCATTTTTTTGACTCAACTCTGGAAGCGTGGCAAGCCAGGGGATGAGGAATCCTGTATAGGCCCAATAATAAAAAAACAGGACCAGTCCAAGATAAACTGCATTGACAATGCTTGTCCCCTCAACGGGGGGACGCCAGGCCAGGACAAAGAAAATAAACAGTAGCGGTCCGGACACAAAGATAAAAGGTTTTCTACGGCCCCACCGGGAATGAGTCCTGTCACTCATATACCCCACAAAAGGATCAGTGAACGCATCCAGTATCCGTCCTGCGGCCAGGATAAAACCAAAGAGGCCTAAAGAAACATATTGGACAGCATGGGCGCTTTCCGGCGGTGTATAAAAATAGGGCAGCCAGGCATAAAGTATGGTGTCATACAGGTTAAAGGCAAAACCGGCCAGGTTATATAAAAGGATGGTCCCAAGGGAAAGTTTAACCGACTTTTTCATGATTCCATTTTTTAGGATTGACCTTTCCTTTGAATTTGAATCCGGCATTATTTTTCCCCTTTAGCTTGTCTGGCTTTGCTTGTCTGACCTGGTTTGTTTGACCTGGTTTGCTTGGTCTTATTTGTCCACATTGGTTTCAACCTTGAAAACAGGATAGGTATCCACCATGATATAGCCCCGAATATCTCCGGATAGGACAATCTCATTATATTCAAGAATAATGGCGGTGGCAAATCCAAGATTGTCTTTTTTAACTATGGTTTTACGGGCATAATTGGCTGCAATGTGCTGGTTGGTTCTGGCATTAATCAAAAGGATTCCAAACACATGATCTTTTGTTTTAAGCCGGCAATTGGAAAATTTTGCAGATGCAGAGTTTTCCTCTATTTTAAGATCCACATGGCCTTCAATTAAAGGGCCTGTGACATGGCCTGGATTCCATAGATCCAGGTTCAGGCCGCCACAGATATGCATGAGACCGGTTTTAATATCCGACATACCCATGAGTTTGAGAAATTTCCCATACATCTTGATTTTGTCACATTGGGTGATGGCATTTAAGGCACCTTTTTTTAATACCTTTCCGGTCTGGGGATCGACCCGTGTTGCAATTCTGTACAAAGCAAAGGGCATGTCCCATGATCCCACAAAACTGAGCATAAACCCTTCATAATTATACAGAGTCAAAAGTCCGCTGTCATAGGCCATGTTCAGGACATAAACATCCTTTAAATCTGGATTCACAACGGTTTTACCATTTGCTTCATCCAGTCTGCCGGGCACAACCCAGAGAATGGCATTGTGTCCGCAGTTTTCAACTATACCAGCCAGGTAATGAAGAGAATCAAATCCGATCTGATTGTAAGAGGGGAGCATGGTTGGGCTGGGACAACAAAGCCGGCTGATTTCAAAAACAGTGGAAGGATCTGTTGACTTTTTAGGAATGTCATAGGGCATGGGCAGTTTGTCCGGACCGTTTTTAAGCTCTTTGTAAGGCGCCACCTGAAATTTGAATCCATCCACATGGAAGTTTGATTTTTTGCCTCCAAAAAACTTTAGGCCCAGACGTCTCAGCCGGGTAATGAAATTGCATTGGATGCGAATGTCAAGTATACCTCCTTCAGGACCGGCCCATGTTTCTTTTGGGATAAGGGTGATGAATTTGCGATTGGCAGAGACGTTGATCCGGGCTTGTCTGTCCCCCGTAAAAGAAACCTTAAGACTTTTAATATCAATTGCAGACAAAAGGGTTTTGTCATCTTCTCTGACCATATGAGTGAGCATGATAGGATCATTGGCATCTATTTTTTCAGGCAATTCATTGAATAGGCTGCCAAATTTGTTTACATAAAAAAAATGACAGCCGTTTCTTGGAAGAGTTATTTCAGAAGTAAGAACAGACCGTTTGTCCTTTTGGCCCGCTTTGGTCAAGGGATAATCATAGGGAATATAAAAAATAACCCCGTTTTCCCCGGCAATGCAGATCCCGTTTTCTCCCAGGGCCGGGGACCCGTTCAAATCATTGCGATCCCCGTCAATGCATTGATAGGCCCACCTGAAACCGCCGTCTTTATTAATACAATAAAGCCTTCCTTCACCTGATCCAAAATAGATGTGATCCCTTGCATCCACCACTGGAGATGACCGGATGGGTTCCCGGGTGTCAAAGGTCCAGATGGGTTTTCCCGTGTCCGGGTCCAGGCCATAGACAGTACCATCACAGGAAGCCTGGACAATAGTACCGCAGGATAATTGGGCAGGGCTGCCATAGATATGGTCGCGACAGCCAAAGGACCAGAGCTGTTTCCCATTTTTCTGGGACATTGCCCTTAATATACCGTCAAACCCGCCGACTATAACAGCCCCGTCCGGATGATTTGAGGTGAGCATGGAAGAGGCGGAAATAGTGCCAAGACCTCCTGAGGTCCAGATCTTTTTCCCTGTGCCTGCCTTGAAACAGAAAAAATTAATTGCCGCAATAAAACAGGAACCAAAGAAAATACGGTCGGTATCCGTGTTCACGGCCGGGCAGGACCAGATCATCTCATTGCTTAAAAAGCGGGTACTGGATTTTCCCGTGTCCCGATCTATGCCATAAACCAGGTAGTTGTCGTTTGGGGCAAGGATGGTGCCGTCTTTCAGCATGGCCATATTGCCCTCAAACCAGTTTAAATTATAGGTTTTAATATTAAATATTTCTTCCACTTCTTTTGTGGAATGGGCCTTGAATTTCCAGATCTGAGTTCCATTGTTCCGGTCCAGGCAGTATACATGCCCGTCCCCTGATCCGAAATAAACCCTTTGTCTGTCATCCAGCAATGCAGAAGAATCAATGATCTCTTTTGTAGCAAACCGCCATTTTAACCGGCCCTGTTCTGTGATGGCATAAAAATAATGGTCTGCAGATCCAATATAGATCGTCCCTTCATGGTCAATGACGGGGGAACTGAAAATTCCCTTGCCTGTTTGATATTCCCAGGGAAGCCTGTCCGAGATTTTGGGTTCTACCTTTGAGCGGCCATTTTGCAGTGCATTGCCTCTGAATTTTGGCCAGGGACTTTTGGAGTCCAGGGGCAGATCCTGTGGTTCGTTTTTTTTTGGAAGCAGATTTGCCTTGGGTTGGGGAAGTTTGATACAGCGTTTTATAAGATCCTTTATCATGATACCTCCGTGGCGTTTCACTGACCCGTTTTTCAAATATTATGGCAATATTTATTTTTCAATAGTATCAGATCTGTCTTTTCGGTTATTATGTTTCATTAAAAAATCAAGAACAGCCGTATTAAATTCGTCTGGATTGTCCCTGTGCATTCCATGGGAGGCATTTGATATGATTATTTTTTTAAAATTACAAAGCCTGCTTTCAAGTTCAGCATGCATCATCCCGTAAAGACAAGGGCTTTTTTCACCGGTAACAAGTAGTACGGGCATATCGATCTTCATGGTATCTTTTGCAGTAAAAAGGACTTTTCCATCTAAAATGAGACTGTTTAAAGACCATGCATTTTCCCGACGAATCTGCTTGCCTGTTTCAGGAAGGTTTTTCCAAACCCCTTTATTGCAGACAGCATCTGTGAAAAGTTCTAAGCCTTTATCCAAATCACCTTTTTTTATATGGCCAACTGCCTTTAAAATAAAGTTTTTTCGCTTTTTTAATTCAGCAAGAACCTCTGGCGAATTTGGAAGGATTGTATCAAAAGGAGCAGGATCGGCAAGAACGACAGATTGAAAAAGATCAGGATGTCCGGCAGCCAGGATGAGTGCAAGGGCACCACCACGCGAATGCCCGACCAGGTGAACAGGGCCTTGCTTAAAATCTTTTATAATGCTTGAAAGATCGTCTGCGTGTTGCAAAATAATAGCGAGATTCTTTTCTCTTTCTAAAGGTTTGGGATACATACTAGGCAGGCTTACGGCAATCGTTTGAAAGTTTTTGCTGAAAAGTTTCATCTGTAGTGCCCAGGATCGACAATCACTTAAAGATCCGTGAATCAATACCAGGGGAGTACCCTTACCGCGTTCTATAATCTCAATTTTATGGCTGTTTGCCAATATCTTCATCCGTTAACATGAAAAAAACTTTTTTGGACACCAATGATGCTGATTATTACTTATTCTCAAGGTAATTGCCTCCATTCCCGGACATTTGAGGCAATAATGAAAAAATACTCTTGAGTTATATAAAAGGATTTTAATAAAAGCAATCCAGAAAAATAAGGTTTTATGAAATCTTGTGCCGGGCTTCCTGTCGAATTAAATAAAAACCGCTGCTGATAATAAATAAAATACCGATAAGGGTTGAGGAAGATGGAATCTCATTCCAGAATACAAAACCCCAGAGAACCGCCGGTATCATTGCGCCGTACTCAAACGGGGTCACTGTGGAAGCTTTTGCCAGGCGATAGGCCTGGGCTAAACAATAGGATCCAATGGATAGTAAAAGGCCGATTCCGATCATGATGACCAGGTCCTTAACCGGTGGAAAAATCCATGGGCGCATCATAAATACCAGACAGGTGGGGGTTTCATCTGTCACCAGACCATTTCCTATAAATAGTTGCCATAGATAATTGACAGGGATAGGGGTGAATCACTCAAATCAAAAGAGATCTTGTTTTTAAAACAATTAATATGGAATCGTAATTTTGCATATTTCTTGCTTTCTCCTAAAATTTTGAATACCTGTATAGTACAATAAATTTAGTATGAAAGAAAAGTTTTTAGGTTTTCGGACCGCAACTTAAATAAAAGCGTTAGATGCGGGAGCAATAAAGAAAAAATGATATTTGACGGCCATGCCCATTTGTTTCACCCGAAAGTTATTTTAAATGTTAAAAAAAGAATAAAAATGGTTGAAAAGATAGGCTTGAAGACAAAAGGAGTGGATAATCGGATAGGCGTTAAACCTCTGGAAGACGCTTTAAAGAAAAGTGGGATTGATGGATGTTTGATTCTTCCCACAGCAGGGGTGCACGAGGTTGGGAAGGTCAATGATTTATTTTATAAAACCATAGAAAAATCGGAGTTTTTGTATACTGCAGGCACTCTTCATCCAGGTCATTTAAATAATAAGAAAGAACTTGAAAAATTTGTATCGCGGAACATTAAGGCAATAAAGCTTTGTTCATTTTCCCAAAAATTTGTTCTGAATGGTCCTGAGACCTTTGATCTTTTTGATTTAATCCAGGAATTTAATATAAGCCAGGGAGCTTCCTTTTTTGTGGTTCTGGATACCTTGTATGGGGCAGACCTGTTTTTTGGAAGTCATCCTGACCACAATACAACACCAAAACTTCTGGGTGATTTGGTCAAAAGCTTTCCTGCGATTAATTTTATTGCCGCCCATATGGGGGGACTTGCAGCCCCCTTTAGAGAAATCAGTTCAAATCTTACCCCTGCGGATAATCTTTTTTTTGACACTTCAAATGCTGCCCATGTACTGGAGGAAAAAGAGTTTATTTATCTTTTAAAA
>JABIYQ010000371.1 GCA_018702715.1 Desulfobacula sp.
AAATCCAGTCTTCACCATTCCACCCATTAAGGGACGACCAAACTGCAATTAAGATTTATTCCCAATAACTCAAATGGCATAAAATTGATCAGCTTATAAATAAATTATGATAATTCCATTGCTAATGTTCTAAGGTCTCTGTGTCTCAGGTTCTGGCAAGAACCAGAGCATCAACCTTTTTTGCCCCATTTTTCAATAATACTCTGGCAGCTTCATTGCAGGTTGCCCCCGTAGTAAACACATCATCAATCAAGAGGATGTGTTTATCATAAATTATCTTTGGGTTGACAACCTTAAATGCATTTTTCAAATTGGCTTTCCTCTTTTCAATATCAAAGCCTGTCTGGGGTTGTGTTCTTTTAATCCTGGCAAGTGAAATCGTATCAATTTTCCATGAAGGTGGTTGGTCAAAAGAATATTGATATTGTTTAACAAAGTTTCGAATCAAAAGGTATGCCTGGTTAAATCCTCTTTCTCTTAATTTTTTTTTGTGTAGCGGTACAGGCATGATCAAATCAATTTTAGATCTTGCATATTGGTGTAAAAACGTCTCAAACAACAAGCGTTCAAATACCTTTGCCATAGACAGTTTTGAATGATATTTAAAAAGCGGTATCGCATTTTTTATGATGCCTTTATACTCAAGAGTCGCTCTCACCCGATCAAGCTTTAAAGGTATTGTAAGACAGGATTCGCAGACATGGTTTTCATTAAAGTCTGTTTGAAACTTAACGCCGCATTTCATACAATAAGGGGTTTGAATGGGGTAAAACCCAAGTTCCATGCAATGACCACAAAAACAGGCTTCCATTGTATTTGGTTTAACCAATTCAGGGTCAATATAAACACGGCAGTTTAAACATTTTAACGGATATAAAAGCTGTTCAAAAAGTCTGATTATTTTTTTGAATAATGAACCAGAATATGCTTTGCAATGATCATTGAAAATCTTGAGCATGGTATCTGTCCTGCAATGTCAGCTAAGATAGTGTTTGAACGAAAACTCACCCATCTGCTGCGTTGCTGCAAAATTCTGCCAAATTATAAATCGGGCCTCATGTACTATAGTACACTCCGGTTTCAGAATTCCTTGCGCCTTGCATATGTGCAACTTTTCGTCCAAACACGGGTTTTCGGTCAGGCACTAAAATAATCTTATCACCTCTTGACTAAGATGATTTTTTTTTAAGGCTTCAGGTTCTCTGGCGAAGTGCTTCATACATGGCAATGCCACCTGCCACAGAAGCATTCAAAGAATTAATATTTCCTTTATTTGGAATAGACAATAAAAAATCACACTCTTTTTTTACAAGGGGTCTGATTCCTTTATGTTCACCTCCGATGACCAGCGCAATATTCCCGGTCAAATCAGAGTCAAACAGCAATGTATTACCGCCTGCATCCAACCCGGATATCCATACTCCATTTTCTTTTAAAGATCTTAATATGGAAGCCGTGTTGGTAATCAAAAAAATATTGGCGTGCTCCATAGCACCGGCAGAACTTCTGGAGACGCTTGAACAAGGCAGGGCAGACCTATCTTTTGGGATCATAATATAATCAACCCCGGCACAAAGTGCAGTCCTGATTAAAGCCCCGAGATTATGTGGGTCTTCAATATTTTCCACAATCAGGATAAAACAGGGCCCTTGTTTTTTTTGTACAAGTGATACAACCTCACCGGCTTTTTTGATGGGGAAAAAAGAGGTCCTGGCAGCCAACCCCTGATGATTTGAAAAATCTGTCATCCCGTCCAGAAGTTCAGGATCAACCATTTCTATTTTTATGTTTCTTTGTCTGGCAATGGTTTTAATTTTTTTGGCCCTGTCAGAAGATCTATGCTTTGAAATTAATATGCTGTAAAAATTTCTTTTCTGCGCTTTTAATGCTTCATACACAGAGTGGAATCCAAAAAGGATATCATTTTTTTCTTTTATTTTTTCTTTCATGATAAGGTCATCTCTTTTTTAAAAATCAAACAAAGCTCTTGTGTAGCTACGTCAAGATCATCATTGACCACCACGTATTGATATAGATTTTTTTTAGCTATTTCTGATTTTGCATTGTCAAGGCGTCTGGCTATCACTTTTTTTGTGTCTGTTCCACGGATTTTAAGCCTTTGAGACAAAACTTCAAAGGAAGGCGGCATGATAAATATGGAAACAATATCCAGGTCCAATGTCATAATCTGTTCTGCACCCTGGACATCAATATCCAGAATAAGACTTTGGCCCTTTTCAAGACTTTTTTTTACAAATTCTTTTGATGTACCATAGAAATTATCATGAACCTTTGCCCATTCAAGCCAATACTTCTGGGTTATTTTTTTTTTAAAATCATCTGAACTTATAAAAAAATAATCCAAACCGTCCTGTTCATTTTTCCTGGGGCTGCGAGTGGTGTGGGAAACAGAATAAGAAAGGTTATTAAACCGGCTCAATACCTTGTTTACCAATGTTGTTTTCCCGGCTCCGGAAGGAGCGGATACAACAAAAAGTTTTCCTGTACCTGTCATGATATTATTTTTCTTCTTGACCCATCAGGGATTCATAGTTACTGGAAACGGTCTCAGTATGCTTGGAGGAAAGAATGACATGATTGCTTTCAGTGATAATAACAGCCCTTGTTTTCCTGCCGTGGGTCACATCAAGAAGTCGTTTTTCCTGCTTGGCTTCATCCTTGACCCGTTTCATGGGGGATGAGCTGGGTGACAAAATAGCCACTACTTTTTGTGCAACCACCGTATTTCCAAATCCTAAATTTAAAAGGAGCTGTTCCATAAGGTCTTCCTTTACAATATATAAAAATTACTCAATATTTTGGACCTGTTCCCTGATCTTTTCAAGTTCTGATTTCAGATCAACAACCATATGGGATAAAGAAGCATTT
This sequence comes from Desulfobacula sp., assembly GCA_018702715.1. Lineage (GTDB taxonomy): Bacteria > Desulfobacterota > Desulfobacteria > Desulfobacterales > Desulfobacteraceae > Desulfobacula. The sequence continues at coordinate 2,890 of JABIYQ010000371.1, forward strand.
CCAGCCTTTGATCCAATGGTGTTAAATTCCCTGTTAAACTCCTGGATTAAGAAATTAAGTTTTCTTCCCTGGGAATCATCTGATTCAAGGATCTCCCTGAATAGTTTAATATGGCTGTAGAGTCGAACGATTTCTTCGGACACATCACTTTTATCGGCTAATATGGCTGCCTCCTGAGAAATCCTTACAGGGTCCATTTCTTCTGCATCCGAGGTTAGAAAGGATATTCTTTCCATGAGCCGTTTCTTATAAATCTGAGGAATGGTTGCAGCATCTTTTTCTATTCTTTTTAAATTGCCCTCAATATAATCAATCCTTGCACTTAAATCCGAATAAAGATTTTCCCCTTCATCCTTGCGCATGAGTTCCAGACTGGTACTGGCTGTTTTTATGGAAGGTTCAATGGCCTTCCATAGATTTTCCAGATCCCATTGCCTTTTTGCGGGAACAATCACATTCCTGTCAGATAAAACATCAGCCATGGAAATGTCGGTCTGCAAATTCAAATTTTCTTTTATCTTTTTTAGTGCTTGATAATAGGATGCAATCTTTGCCTCATCCACCTCAAAGAGTTCCAGGTCCTTTGCATCCTCACGGATAAACAATTTGATCTCAATTCTTCCCCGACCATGGGTTTTGCTGATAATTTTTTTGATATCTTCTTCAAATACCTGGCAAAATTCCGGACAGGATAAGCTTATATCAAGATGTCGTGAATTATAAGAACGGATGGTGACATCTGCTGTAAAGGGTCCGTAAATATTTGAAACCTGTGAAAACGCTGTCATGCTTTTAATCATTTTTTTTCCCTTTGTCTGCCTTTAAATCCAAAAGATATTTATCCCTGACCTTTGATAAAAAAGATATCATGGCTTTTGATGCATAATCCGGGTATGTCCAATCCAAAGTTTTAAAACCACTTTTTTTAGAATACATCAATGTCAGGTCAGCATAAATTTTGCGACCGATATAAATCCTGTGGGAATATTCCTTTCCCGTGGCCAGAATAAAGCGTGAAGAAACCAGATATCCCGGATCAATGTTCACAGGCCTTTTTCCGGCTATTGAAAATCGCTTTTCAATTTCATTGGTTTGCTCTTTTATCAAGGCAAGTTCATCCTGGGCAATTAAATTTTTAAATACAAAAACCTTTCGAAATAAAGGAGTTCCCATCTCTTTGTAATAATAATCAGTATAAGCAAAATCAAGCCAGCGGCTTATCATGTCCACAGGACCGAATCCCTTTTCCAGCAAAGGGAAAAGTGTCTCTATTAAGGACTTATCATTCATGATACATCCAACAACAAGTTTTGCAGGATCTGGATTTTTTGGAATACTCATGGATTAAAAAGTTTTTGCCTCATCTATGAGCATAATGGGGATATCTTCTTTTATTTCATATAAAAGCCTGCAAGCCGTGCATTCAAGCCCGTCTTTTGTTTTATTTAAATGAATCTCGCCTTTGCATTTGGGACAAACCAGTATTTCCAGTAATTCTTCGGATATTGCCATTATTCTCTCCTTTAATTATTTAGTGCCTGACCGAAAACCCCGTGTTTGGGCGAAAAGTTGCCCATATACAAGGCGCAAAAAATCTTGAAACCGGAGTGTACTACTGTACATGAGGATTTCAGGATTTTGCAGCAACGCAGTAGATGGATGAATTTTCGTTCAAACACTATTTCATCCTTTAGCTGTCTGCATAGTCTGAAGTTTAAAATAATCTCCTTTTTGGGCCATGAGATCATCATGCGTACCTTGCTCTTTTATGGCCCCGTTTTTCAATAGAATGATTCTTGAAGCATAGTCAATGGTGGACAAGCGGTGCGCAATCACAAATGAGGTTCTGCCTTTCATCAAATTTTCCAGAGCTTTTTGAACCAACCTTTCAGCCTGTGAATCCAAAGCAGAAGTTGCTTCATCCAATATAAGAATCGGTGCATCTTTGATCAGGGCCCTTGCAATACATATCCGCTGTTTTTCTCCCCCTGAAAGCCTGGAGCCAAGTTCCCCTATAATGGTATCAAACCCTTGGGGAAATCCTTGTATAAATTCATAGGCAAAAGCATCCTTTGCTGCATTTTCTATTTCAAGATCCGTTGCATCCATCTTTCCATACCGGATATTTTCTTTCACAGACTCATTAAAAAGAATGGGCTCCTGGGTTACTATGGAGATATGGTCTCTCAAGGATTTTATTGAAAGATCTTTTACGTTTTTTCCAGCAATCAACACCCGGCCACGTGTTACATCATAAAGTCTTGGGACAAGATTGACAAGACTTGTCTTGCCTCCCCCGCTCATCCCGACAAGGGCCAGGACTTCACCGGGAGCAGCCTTTAGATTGATATCATTTAAAACGGGTGCCTCATTATCATTATAGGAAAAATCTACATGATCAAATTCAACATCAAAAGATCTTCCCATTAGTTTTTCAGGATTTTTTGTTTCCATTATGATAGAGGATTCTTCTAATACATCAAAAATTCTTGAGGCGGAAGCAATGCCTTCCTGGATTGTGTTGTTAAGCTTGGACAATTTTTTTACAGGATCATATAGCATCATCACTGCCGTTAAAAATGAAAAAAAGGTCCCTGGTGTTGAGGAACCATTAATCACCCGAAGACCGCCAAACCATATAATAAATGCAATGCCAAGACCGCCTAAAAATTCCATAACTGGAGAAGACAATGCCTTGGCAATGACTTTTTTCATCTCAAGCCTGAAAAGAATATTGGTTTTTTCTTTAAATCGTTCTTTTTCAAAATCCTGGAGATTAAAAATTTTAATGATCTTGCTGCCGGTAAATGTTTCATGAAGAAATGAATTCAAATCCGCCATGGTTTCCTGGGTACCCGTGGAAAATTTTCTAACACGTCTGCCAAACAAAATAATGGGATAAAAGGCCAGGGGCAGAACGACAAAGGCACCCAAGGCCAGTTGCCAGTCACGATAAAAAATAACAAACAAAAAGGCGATCACCGAGAAAAAATCCCTGAACAGATTTATCACTGCCGTGGAAACCATGCCTTTAACAATATTTACATCATTTGTAATACGGGACATCAAGGCCCCGGTTTTTTCCTTGTGAATAAAGGAGATGGGAAGATCCATGATTTTTTCATACAAAGACTCCCTGAAAAACCGGATGATATTTTCACCGATATAATTCATCAAGTATTCTGATCCAAAGGTGCCCGCGCCCTTTAAAAAAAAGACCAGTATTGCAATCCCTGGAATTAATAAAAGCATATCACGATTCTGGTTTATAAAAATGTCATCCATGACCGGCTTGACTAAAAGGGCCATAGCGCCATTTGCCCCGGCAACAACAACCATGCACAAGGCAGCCAGCAAAAGTCTTTTCCAATATGCTAAAACCAGAGAAATGATTTTTTTTTGCCGAGTTTTGGTCAGCTTCGGATTTTTATTTTCCATAAACCTTAATTTATTATACCAAGAACTATTGTCAACATTTAAAAAAAATGAGAGCATGTATCCCCATGATAAAGAATGCCTTTATACTTAATTTTTTCAAAGTTTACAATATGCTCTGGAAGCTGTGCCTTCCTTTTCTAAAAAAAAATAGCCGTCTTAAATCAGGGTTTCAAAAAAGAATTGATTCTTTCCACCATACAAAAGCCGATATATGGATTCAGGCAGCTTCTGCAGGTGAGGTTTATCTTGCTGCCCACATCCTGAAACGGCTGTCCCCAAAAACAAATTTAAAAATTTTAGTGACCACAACAACATCCCAGGGCATGAGTATTTTAAAAACAAAGTTAACAAAAAAAATGATCCATAAATCAATAGATCTTAAAATAGAATGGTTTCCCTTTGATATACCCGACACCATTGAAAAAACGATAAAAATCATCAATCCCAGCGTTATGGTGCTGCTGGAAACCGAAATCTGGCCTGCCCTGCTCTATCTTCTGAAACAAAACAAGACCCGGATTTTTATCATAAATGCAAGACTTTCAAAAAATAGTTACACCCACTATATGAAAACAAAATTTATATGGAAACATTTGTCTCCAAATAAAATTCTTGCAACTTCAAAACAGGATGCAAAAAGATATGAGCAGGTGTTTGAACAAGCAATTGTAAAAACCATGCCAAATATCAAATTTGAATCTATTGATACGGATGAGGCTGATGTTATAATCCAGGAACAAATAAATAAAAAAATCCCTCAAACCCTGCCTCTTACCATTCTGGCTTCAACCAGAAAGCCCGAAGAAAAAGATATTATCCATATCATAAAAGATATTTTAAAAACTTTTCCTAATCAGGTTATTGCCATCTTTCCAAGACATATGCACAGGCTTGCGGCATGGGAAAAACACCTGACCTCTGAAAATTTAAGCTTCCATTTAAGATCAAAAATTAATTCTTCCCTGAAAGAACCGGGAATCATTTTATGGGATACCTTTGGAGAGCTTAAAGCAGCCTATGGTTTAGCCACTGTAGTATTTGTGGGAGGCAGCCTGAAACCTTTGGGAGGACAAAATTTCATTGAACCGGCTCTTAAGGGAGCACTCACTGTCACAGGCCCATATTATGATGATTTTTCATGGGTTACAGATGAGATTTTTAACAAAGGTATTGTTATTAAAGAAAATCATTGGAAATCTGTTGCACGAACCATAGTTAAAGCTCTTGAAAAGCCAGGCAAAAGGTCTGATCGCAGCCGCCTGGCTCTGGAATACCTGGACTCAAACCAGGGAGGCACTCAAAAGGCCTGCAATGAAATTTTAAAAGCCTTTGACGTTAAAGGCTGATTGTTATATATTAAATACACTCTCTAGTGACTGCTCCTTTCTTTTTACATGTTATCTTCAAGTTGATTTGAGTCTTTCTATAACAGCTACACTCTTTTGATCTTACATCAGGTTTTAAAAATATTCTTTTAACCGGTATTCTAAGATTATGTTAATTATCAAAAAGAGGAGGTATTTATGGAAAATCACACCATTTATTATGACACTATTACCCGGTTAACAACGGCAATTTCTCAATGCAAAGATCCGGAAGAAGTCGCCCTGATCACTGCGGAAAGTGTTAAAACAGCATTCAAGCTCAAAGGCTGTTCCATCTTTATAGTAGACAGGGAAACCCGTGAGCTCGGCCTTGTTG
>JABIYQ010000415.1 GCA_018702715.1 Desulfobacula sp.
AACTCAAATCTTGCTAACGATCCTGCCCTGCCTTAAAAAACCTAAAAAGAATGAGCGAAGCGAATTAAATGCGTATTTTAAAGAAAATTACTACAAAAAAATAAATTTAATTTAGGCGACAACTTGCTTGACAAACACCGGACTGATCATTTCAGCAGTCATGTCCACACCTATAACCCGCCCGTTTTTGCCCACTTGTTTTGCAGCAAGAAAGCAGTCAAATCCACCACCTGAACCAAGATCGATAATAGTTTCATCCTTTTTAATACCTGCGATGGTTTTTGGGCTACCACATCCCAACCCCAGATTTGATCCTTCAGGCACAGCTTTTAAATCTTCGTTTGAATATCCAAAAGATGCTGATATCTGTTTTGGATCGAATAGTTTTGAACCGCACCCGCATCCGGACTGCTGCCCTGTACCGGTCTGTTGTAAAGTACCGCAGCAGGATGGGTTGTTTAATGGTTCTTGAACATACCTGCCTTGTTTTGCAGCTTCACCATAGGTTTGTCTGACAGATTCTTTAATTTTCTCATTTGTCTGCATTTTATTTCTCCTTTATCAATAAGTTAATGTGTGCACTTTTGCATGCGTTTAAACAAAAAATATATGTCTGCTATTTACAACAAAGAGGTCCGCATTCCTTTATACATTTTCCTACAAGATCAGTTATATTTGTGAACCGATCAAGAAACTTTGACGCGTTAATAGTATAATACATATGGCGGCTTTCTTTTTCACAGTTTAAAATTCCCACTTCATGCATCAAATTTAAATGCCTGGATATCACAGATCTGTCCTGGGGAAGATCCTGGGCAATGGTTCCGATGTCAGTTCTTCCATGGAGCAAAAGATAGCGAAGGATCTCAACCCTGACAGGTTCACTTAAGGATTTAAAAAATTTTGAATCTAAAACATCAACCATCTGGTTTGCAATCTGAGCCTGTTTTTTCGTATATATTATTTTCATGAACAAACATTAATGCACACGAATGCATATGTCAAGAATTTTATTAAAACCCGATAATAACAAAGCTGAAAAGATGCAAAACAGGACCTGGGAATATTCCCAGTGCAAGGGCTAAAAACACCAGGAACAAAATAGGCAAACTCATTGTCAAAGGAGGATCTTTGATATAATCAGAATCCATTTTAAGTGGCCCGAAAAAGATTTTAAAACCTGTTGAAAATGTATAAACAAGCGTAAGAAGTGTTGACAGGACAGCAGCTACTACAAATATAACTCCTGCCGGGTGTGCCTTGAGAGCTTGGAAGGAACCTGTAAAAAAAAGCCATTTCCCCACAAACCCGGAGAAGGGTGGAAGTGCGGAGAGGATAAGTGCCGCTACCATCCATAAAATACAAGTCAAAGGCATCTTTTTCCATAATCCTCCCATTTTTCGCATATCCCTTGTTCCAGCAGTATAAACAAGTATCCCTGCTGTAGAAAACAAAATGGCCTTGCCAATGATATGGCTTAGAAAATAAAAAAGACCCCCTTTGATTCCCATAACCGTCATAGCGCCGATGCCAAATACAGAATACGATATCTGGCTGATGGTGGAACAGGCACAAAACCGTTTGGCATCTGTTTGCGCAAGGGTAAGAAAAGCCCCGTAAATCATTGTAATCAAGGCCATTATCATAATAGGAACACTAAAAATTTTCATGTCATCATAAAGCGGAATGATAAGCACTCTGACAGCGATATAGACTGCTATATTGGCATAAACAGCCAACAACCCTGCAATACAAGTTGGGTGTTCAGCATGCACCCAGGGCATCCATGCATGGAGAGGAACAATGGCCAGCTTGGTGCACAATCCAAGCAGGATCAAAAGAATGATCCAGAATGTAACCGGGTTACCGGAAAGCTTTGAAAGCTCACCAATCTCAAAACTTGCAATTTCATTAAACCCAAGCAAAATACCAATAAAAAACAGGGTGGCCCCTGCCACACCCCAGTAAAGACACATCAATGCCACTTTGTAACGGGTGATATAATCTGAATACCCAAACTGTGCCATGATAAAATAAAGCGGTATAATAGTTAAAAGTTCCATAAAAACATACATGGAAATGAGATTTGTGGAAAAGACAACCCCCATAAATCCAGTGGGAAAAAACAAATATAAAAAGAAAAACCGTTTAAAATATAATGTATATGTTTTTTGATCAGCATGGGGATAAATCAGGTCGATCCTGTGGTCAACATAATGCAGAGAATAAAATGCAAGGGCCAGGCAGATGATATTTATAATCAAAGCAATGGGAAGGCTTAATCCATCGGCAAGAAGATTTATGGAAACATTAGGACCGATTATATGGTTCTCTAAAACTGGCCCTTTTTCTAATATATTTATACCGGTCCTGCATAATAGTATACTGGTGTAAATCAAGGCAACAATGGTGATCCATCCGGCATAACGTATTTTTTTGGACCCTTTTGGGAATCGGGTGAAAAGAATAAGTAATGCCGCTATTATCGGAACAAAAACGATCTGTATTAAAATAGGAAAAGTCATTCTTAATCTTTTTTGCTCAACCTCCTAAAAACAGTAAAAAAAACAATATAGAAATAAAACAGGCCAGAATGTATAGCAAATTCCACGAAATCTGCCGGCTTTCCGTTTCCAGAGGCTTTATTAGAGTAAAAATCACAGATGGAAATAAAGCCATAAATTTATGGAACACCTTATCAAATTGCTTTTCAATTTTCACGGAAACAATGGGCGCCATGCAGGCCCATGCAACGATTTTTAAAAAAAAAGTATCAATTCGTTTGCCTATAGTTTTCAAGGGACGGTCACAAAACTTTAAAAAAGCTCTGCCCGGCATTCTAAAGAACCAGTCTGTGTCGAGATTTTGAGCTCTTAATTCTGCCGGGTAAAATCCAGACAGAATAAGAATTGTAAAGGCCAGTGCACCAAACATGAGAAGCTCTACCATCCCTATAACATGGAAAAAAGTATACGGATGGTAGTCAACTGGAAAAGGTAAAATATTATACAATGGGGCCGGATAAACACCTAAAAAAACACAGATAAATGCGGCTATCCCCATTGCCAGACGCATGTTAAAAGGAGGCTCACAGGTTTTAATACCTGAATCATGGCCGAAAAACACAAAATATGGAACCTTGATACCTGCATGGTGAAATACGCCGGCAGAAGCGAAAAGCAGCATCAGATATATAATGGTTTGATGATGTTCTGCCACGGCTGCTATGGTCAGTGACTTGCTGATAAAGCCTGAAAAAAGTGGAAATGCAGAGATTGAGGCAGCACCAATGATACAAAAAACCGCAGTGAATGGCATATATCTATATAGCCCGCCCAGATCGGTTGCTCTTATTTTCCCGGTCATATGAAGGACAGCGCCCATGGACATGAACAAAAGAGCCTTGTAAATAATATGACAGAATGCATGGGCAACCACTCCGTTAATAGCCAACTGGCTCCCGATCCCAATGCCGCAGATCATAAACCCCACCTGGTTGATCAAACTGTAGGACAGAACACGGCGCATATCATTTGCGATCACGGCATAAAAAATAGGAAAACAGGTCATAAAGGCTCCTGCCCACATCAATACTTCAGATCCAGGATAGGTTCGGGCCAATATATAGACAGCACTTTTTGTGGTCATGGCGCTCATAAAAACAGCACCGGTTATGGTTGCCCGGGGATAGGCATCCGGCAGCCAGGAATGAAACGGGAAAATAGCTGCATTCAAACAAAATCCAACAAATATCAGTGCCGTTCCAAGGTCGCTCAGGCCAATATAAGAGAAGGTTATTGTTCCCCTGATCGATACATAAATAACAATCCCCGCCAAAAGGCATACCCCTCCAAAAAAATGCCACATAAAATACCGGAATGCAGCTTTCCTGGAATCTGTTGTTCTTTGTGCCAGAATTAAAAAACAGGATGCCACAGCCATGAGTTCCCAGAAAAAATATAAAGAAAACAGATCGCCTGTAAAAGTGACTCCTAAAGCACCGCCTGCATAACAGAATGCAGCCACATGCTGGATATTGTCCTTAACATGAAGAGCATAAATCACACCAATGAATGTGATAAGAATAAATATATATCCGAATACTGTACTTAATCCATCCACCCGGCTTAAAATAAGCGTATAATCAAGAAATCCTATTTGCCAGGATTGGCCCTGGGGCAGAAAGATAAGATTGATAAAAGCCAAAATGGGCAAAGACAGCATATACACAGATTTGATCTTTCCTTTTAATAATGGAATTAAAAAGGAACCCATTATGAATATAAATGCAACCGGGATGGAGTTAATCATAATAACCTTCCTTTTGCTTGACAATCCAGCGAAGGATTTTGGCTATAAAGATCAAACTCACACACGCTGTAAAACCATAAACAGCATTAAAAAACGGCACCTCTTCCCACGGAAAATGTCCCTGTCTGTCAAAAAGAAAAAAAGCGGTCAGATCAATCATAAGAATGACACAAAGAGTGATGTAAAAATTTTTTATAAATTTTCTTTGTATATCAGGGCCCTCCAGTAAATTTAAAGGTTTACGAGGTGTCATCTTTCTCCTTTAATGGACACATGTAAAAACAATTAAAAGATATAAAAATCCCATACAAATCAGAATATAAAAAATCTTTTTGTAAGCAGGGTTGCCTTGATGGACAAGTTCCATCTTTTCTTCAATATGGGAAAACCAGGCTGTGGGCTCTCCATTTTCCTGCTGATATTCAAAGTTGTCATCTGATTTTATTATCTTCCCCATGGTTATGCTCCTTTAAGGAAACAGATTATTAGTCGCAAGTTTTACAAGATCTAAAATGTAAAAAGTATTTGGGAAAAAACAAAAAATGATTGAAAACACTGCTGTTACAGCCAATGGCACAATCATAAAAAGGTAAATGGGGTTTTTGGCTTCCATCGTTAAAATCCCATTTGAATTTATGAAAATATCCTGATCCTTTTTTGGTTCTGATTTTTTAAAAAATGCCATTCTGACGATTGGAAAGAAATAAATCACATCCAGAATCGAGCTGACAAGAATCACGGATAAAAATATATAAGCTCCTGCCTGAATCGTTCCCAGACAGAGGAACCATTTGCTGATAAATCCGGCCACGGGCGGGATACCACACATGCCTGTGGCGCCGATGGCAAATGCAACCATTGTTATGGGCATTTTTTTCCCCATGCCTGAAAGCTGGCTGACTTGCTTTTTCCCTGAAATCACCATTATGGCTCCGGCACATAAAAACAGGGTAATTTTCATAAAGGCATGAAATGGGATATGTATCATTGCACCCTGGATTCCATAAGGACTTAAAAGGGCTGCACCAAACAGGATATATGATAACTGGCTTATGGTGGAGTAAGCCAGACGCCGTTTAAGATTATCTTCTGCTATGGCAAAGAATGACCCCACAAGCATTGTAAATGATGCAAAAATACCAAGTATCAACCCAAGACCAAGAACCTGGAACAGATCAACACCAAACACATAACAGACAATCCTGACAAACCCGAACACACCTGCCTTGACAACTGCAACCGCATGGAGCAATGAACTTACCGGCGTAGGAGCTACCATGGCACTGGGAAGCCATGCATGAAACGGCATCCATGCTGCTTTCATGGAACCCAGGGCAAACAGGGCAAACAGAATGATCAAAGTTCCTTTTGAGGCAGTATCCTGTTCCAGGATTCCGCCTTCAACAAAGTTTGTGGTGCCGGTCAAAGCATAGGTCATGACTACCGCAGCGAACAGGAACCATCCGGAAAACAATAAATATGTCAGATACTTTTTAGCTCCCAAAAATGCCTCATCATCTTCATGATGAGCTACCAGCCAGTACGTGGAAAAGGTTAATGCTTCATAAAATACATAAAAAGTGATTAAGTTTTTTGACAGAGCAATACTTATTGCGCAAAAAATTGCCAGGGCAAAGTAAAAATAGAACCGGGTCTGGGCATGCTCTTTTAAAGCCCTCATATAGCCGATGGAATAAATGGAAACCAAAATCCAGAGAAAAGAGGAAGTAATGGCAAACACCAGGCCAAAAGCATCCACCTGAAATCCTAAATCAATGCCGGAGGTAATGGTAAAAAGATGGCTATAGATCAATTTATGCTGCAGTATAATCGGTGCCATGGACAGGATGATACCAAATAGTATCCCTGCTGCCACAAGCGTACATCCTTCCCTGATGTTGGGTTTGTTTCCGAATATCAGAATCAGCAGTGCGCAGGCAAACGGGCAGGCCAGTGCCAGCAGGGGTCTTGTGGATTCAACAACTTCAATCATTGAATGACTCCTATTCCAAAATTTGTGTTAACCGCATTTAAAAATGGGGTTAACGCTCCGGATATCCATACAAGGCCTATTATGAATGTCAATGCAGCCATACATATGCTTGGTATCAGCATACTCATTGGAAGCTCCTGTATCTCGAGGGATTCAAACTGATCTGATTGATTTTCAAATCCATTCCCGCTTTTACTTTGAGGTTTAATATACATACTTTCAATAATGCGCCAGAAATAGACCAGCATTAAAAGTGTACTGATAAAAATGATTGCTACAAAAGGATATTGACCCGCATCAATGGCTGCAAGGATAAGATACCATTTGGAAACAAATCCGACTCCCGGTGGCAATCCGATCATGGCAAGGGATGCTATGATTAAAACCAGAGCAGAATACGGCATTTTTCTGGATAGTCCTGAAAAGTCACTGATATCCCTAAGATTGAATTTATAAATAAATCCGCAGGCGGCCATGAACAGGGCACTTTTAATTATAGCATGGTTTAATATATGCATGATCGCCGGGGTCAATCCAAGGGAAGATGAAACACAAAGGCCTATCCCTAAAACAATATAGCCTGTATTGGCAATACTGGAATAGGCCAGCATTCGTTTCAGGTTATCCTGTGCAATGGCATATATCGAACCTATGATTATGGCTGTTGCCGCAAGCCAGCATATTACATCAAACACAGGCAAGACCGTTTTTATAAAGTTGATGGTATATACTGAGAAAATGATTCGTATCAAAGCATAGGCAAATGTTTTTGCCACGGCTGTGGAAATAATAATGCTCACGGCAGATGGTGCATGGGTATATGCATCCGGTTGCCAGGCATGGAGCGGAAACAAGGCAATTTTTATGGCAAAACCCAGAAAAATAAATACAAAGGATGTAATAACCGCCTTTGATCCATATATTGCCGGGAGCAAGTTTGCCAGATCTCGCATATTCAGGGTACCTGTTGCAATATAAAGATACCCCACTCCCAAAAGGTAAAAACAGGCACCGATTGTTCCAAGAATCAAATATCTGAATCCTGCTATCGTTGCCCTTTTATCACCGGCAGCCACCAATGCGTAGCCGGCCAGAGAAGCCACTTCCAGCAATACAAACAAGTTAAACAGATCTCCGGTTACGATGATACCCAAAAGTCCTGTAACCAGAAGAAGATAGAGACACCAGAACAAAAAGATCCTTTCCGGCAGCTCTTTTTCAACACTTTTTTTTGCATAGATGGCTGTAACAAAACTTAAAAATGATATTAAAACCAGCATAAACGAGTTCAAATGGTCAATGTTATATTCTATTCCAAAAGGTGGCATCCATCCGCCCACATGGTATGCAACAGGTCCTATTGTGCAAATAGTTCCAAAAAGTGTGACAGAGCTGATGAAGCAAACAGACAGGGCAAGTATTGACAGGATAAATGATAACCGCTTGTACCACCATCCCGCAAAAGAGATAATAAGTGAAGCAATCAAAGGAACAAGAATAATAAAGACGGGTAACTGCTGCTCCATTTGTTTTTCAACCCAATAAGTTAGTATTGCCTACAAAAGGTTACTGATATCCGGATGTAATTTAATCGTTTTGACAAACTGCTCGGTTCTGGCATCGTACCGTTTCTTAATGACATACAAAAGCCGTTGACTGATAATAAATCCCAAAGAATGATCCTGTTCCATCAGCTTTTTGATTTTAGATCCCCTGAATGAAAAAACCTCGCAGGGTTCAGCGCAAATGGCATCGGTTGAATACAGATCATTCTCCAGCATTGCTGACCAGCCAAATGAAAATCCAGGTTTAATGGAACTCATGGAAACGGTCATCTTATCTGTTATTCTTTGTTCCAAAAGTACTTTACCCATTTTCAGCAAAAAAAGACGATCTGCTTTCTCTCTTTGTTGGAAAATAATTTCATTTTCATCAAAACGAAGCATCTCAGTAATGGGGATGAGGCTTTTAAGCATTTCATCAGATAAATACCCAAGCATGACAAATTGTTTTAAATCTTGTACAGTAATCATAGTCAGGCTCCTGCACGTTTCTACCATCTATCTTTTCTTTGTTTGTAACTATTCAGTTCTTATGCTTGACGCCGCCCTGTCTGATGAATATTTTTTTTCGATGCTAAATGCTTAACCTCCTGAAAATATCCATCAGACAGGGCTTTGAGATAACCTCTTTTAACGGACTGAACAATTACCTTTGTTTTTTAAAAATTCCTATTTTATTTTATAATTTTGTTATCCAAATCTACTGTCATTTGAAAAAGAACCTTATCTTCTTCAATGGTTCCGAAATCCTTGTAGATTTTTATTGCCATTGCCAAAGCCACCCCCAGTGTTGCCACTGCAACAACAATAGCGGTCAGCATGAGAACATGGGGCAATGGATTAATATAGTGAACAGCTTGTACCGCTTCATGGGCACCATGACCATTATGAAGTTCAAGGATAGGTATGGTTGCATCTTTTTTCGCGCCAATGGAGATAAAAAATAGAATGATAGCCGTCTGCAGGATATTCAGGCCTATTATTTTTTTCATATAATTGTTTTTTATAAAAATGCCATACATGCCCAGCAGCATCAATATAATATAGACAAAATAATTAAGCCTATAAATGATGAATGTCAGCACATCATCCATTATTAAAGCCCTTCATCATATTTTCCGGCTGACGCCAGGGTATAGTAAAGTAAGATCATTACAGCCATTACAGCCATACCAACCCCTATCTCCACTATTAATATGCCATGGGATCTTGCTGTAACAGGATCTGTACCCCAAAAGGGTGCCAAAGCACTGTAATCCAGAAAGTTGGATTTCAAAAACATGCACATGATCCCCGTACCTGCATAAATAAAAACACCCAGGGCACACATGAAAACCGTGATCTTTTCACCCACCTGGCTGATAGCTAACCTAAGGTTAAATCCTATGGCAAAAAGAACAAGGGATGCACCTAAAATCACACCTCCCTGGAATCCGCCCCCAGGACTGTGATGCCCATGGGCAATTACATAGAGGGCAAAAACTTGAATAAAAGGGATAACCATCCTACAGGTCGTCCTGATAACCAAATCATAGGGAATCCATACAGAATCAATGCGTTCAAAATGATCGGAATCTTCCGGGGTTTTCCCCCCTTTTTCAATTCGCAGTGTAATTCCTGTTGGGATATGTCGATACTTCCTTGATTCCGATCTAGTTGCTTTGAATGTTTTTAAAAGAAAAGTGCAGATAATACCGGCAGTAAAAATGACAATTGTTTCAAACATGGTATCATACCCTCTATAATCTGCCAGAACAGATGTTACAATATTGGGAACTGAGGTGTCTGCCATGGTATGTTCAATATAATAGGGGGACAAATGGCTGGAAGCGGGTGATAAAGGATCCCCCCAGACTGGAAAATCAAGAACACCATAAAATAAGAGACAGCCCATCAAAACAAATAAAATCAAGCCTGTTATTCTCAATTGTCAGTTCTCCTTGTCGTTCTAAGGACGGCAGACACGAACAATACAGTGCTGATTCCAGCTCCCACCGAGGCTTCGGTAAATGCCACGTCAACAGCTCCCATAATTGCCCACAAAAGACACAGCATAAAACTATAAGCCCCAAACAAAATTGCAGCACCCAATAAGTCTCTGATAGCCAGGGCCCCGATCCCGAACAAGACAACAAGAATAAGAATGATCAATTCAATCTGCCAGATCATATTGAATCATCCTCAGATTTTTTCCATGGTGTAAGCCCTGCCCTGACACCGGCATCGACTATGGAATGAATCGCTGTGGGACTGGTTATAAAAACAAACACAACAATGAGAATGATCTTTACAGAGGTGATAATAGCGGTAAGCGTTAAGGGGAGTATCGTATACAATGCAAAGGCCGACATTGTAATGGCAAGACCGCCCGTATCCAGTTTGCCTGCCGGATGCAGCCGGGAATAAAAATCAGGAAATCTTATTATTCCAATGGATCCACCTGCAAAAAAAATCAGGCCGCAGATCAACATGATCGTAATGATAATCGCCATATAATTAGAGTCCTTTTTCTTGCCCCAATATTTTATTTTTCTTGATTTTCATCATACAATCCCTTTTGTTTCTGGAAATACCGTGAAGCTGCCAGAACAGCTATAAAGTTCAGCATTGCATACGCCAGGGCAATATCCACAAACATGTCCACGCGGTTGTATATCAAACCAATAAGTATCAACATCACAATGGTCTTGCTGCCAATGGCATTTACCCCTACCAGACGATCCAGAACAGTCGGGCCGACAAGAGATCGATAGGTGGGCAGCAGCATCAGAAGGCCTAAGAATATACCTGTATATATAAATATATTTCCCATTATTCATCAAATACCTTTGCAATCTTCTTTTCCATTGCACCCGGCAGGCCCTGGCCTGATTTGTCATCGATACAATGGACTGCAAATGTTCCCATTACATCGGCATGAATTGTAATTGTTCCCGGAGTAAGGGTAATTGAGTTGGCAAAGGTGGTACGGGAAATATTAGTTTTCAACCGGCTGTTAAACGTAATTATTTTAGGATTGATCAGGTCCATCATTCTTGGATGGAAGGTCAGATAAAGCAGATGTAAGTTTGCTATAAAAATTTGATTAAAAAGCCAGGGAAGATAACCGGCAAACTTGAGCCAGCATTTAAAAAGACCCGATGACAAGGCACGGGGGAATATCATCCGGCTACTGATTGCCGATACGATAAGACATGACGCACCTCCTAAGCTAAGATGAAAGGGATCAAATCTGCCTGAAAAAAGTATCCAGAAAAACCCCATAATGGTGAAGGTAAATAAAAACGTAGCCCAGGCAAATTGATTTTTTGATTTGCCTTTCAAAGGTCGTTTTTGATTTTTATCAGGGTGGCTATCTTTAACCCATGCCTTTTTTTTGTCAGTATCCAATTATTGTAACCCCCAATATGACATTCGCATAGTAAATTTTTGGGTCATAAAACAACACAGATTTAATCACTTATTTTTTGATAACTTGCCGATTTATACCCCTTTGTTTTTTGGATATGAAATGTAAGAATACGACTGCGATAATTCTCAATCAGCCCTTTTAATTTCAATTTTGCCTTTTGAAATTTCTCGCTTTGCAGATTACCCATTAAATTATTGATATCCGATACTCTGCCTTCACAAATTATTCCAGGCTCATTACCGATCAGGACCTCCCATTCGCCCGCAACTGATATGCCCAATTCGTTAAGAACTGGAAAATATTCATTGATGACAAACGCATCGTATTCATCCTTTTTTTGGGTCAGGACATTCCACATTTGATTGAATTTAATGGTATCTTTTCGGATATCCATTGTGTAAGAACCTATTTTGCCTGTGTTGACAAGAATCTTTGTCTGATAATTTTTTACAAATTTGAGCAAATCCTGTTTTAAAATCTTATACTGTTTATTTTTTAAAGCCTTTTCAATTATATCCAAATCGCCACTTACGTTCTCCAAAATTATTTCACTATATGCGCCAACGAGTACTGACCATAATGCGACTGTGTGGAGGCCCAGATTGTTCACACCGGGTATAAATTTATCGATTATAAATTTCAAATATGCTTCATCCTTTCCTGGAATGACAGACCAAAAGTGGTTCAGTTTAACTGACATGACAAATCCCCCTCTTATTTGAATTCATTATAATTCTTAAACATTGGATAGAATCCATAGCCAAACCCGGATTCTGCAGATTCGAATAATAGTATCAGATCAATATAGGCAAATATGTGGATTAATTATCAATATAAAATGTAAGAATGCGGCTGCGATAATTTGCTATGTGACATTTTAATTTTCGGGTTACGTCTTGGAATTTCTTGCTTTGCAGATTCCTTATCAAGTTGTTAATATCAGAGACTCTCCCCTCACAAATTATTCCAGGCCCGCCTCCAATAAGGACCTCCCATTCGCCGGCAACAAATATTCCCAGTTCGTTAAGAACTGGGAAATATTCTTTAATCACAAACGCATCATATTCATCTTTTTTGTGACTCTGAACATTCCACATTTGATTGAATTTGATGGTGGTTTTACTGATATCCACTGTGTACGAATCTATTTTACCGGTGTTGACTAGAACTTTTGTCTGATAATTTTTTACAAATTTGAACAAATCCCGTTTTAAAGACTTGTATTGTTTATCCTTTAGTGCCTTTTCAATTATCTCTAAATCACTACTTGCATTTTCCAAAACGACTTCACTGTATGCTCCAACTAGTACTGACCATACTGCCACTGTTTGGAGACCCAGATTTTTAACATCAGGTATAAAAGTATTATTTATAAACTCCACACACGCTTCATCCCTTCCAGGAATGACTGACCAATAGTGGTTTAGCTTAACTGACATGGCAAATCCTCCTCTTATTTGAATTCACTATAAGTCTTAAACATTTACTATAATCCATAACCAAACCAAGATTCTACAGGTTTCCTTAAAAAATACTTTAGGTAAACATTTAAGGCGCTTTAAAACTATTTCATTTAGTACGATGGACTCAATATGAATTTAGAGAATTAGATTCGAATGATCGTATCAGTTCAAAACGAGCAAGGAAAAGAGAATTGCATATACTATTCACAATAGCGGTACCTTTTTTACTTGTCAAGTCAAACATGAGTAACTCACAACTCATCCCAGAGCATTATCCAGCCATTTATTAGTAATGGCACAATTGCCATTACTAATAAATGGCTGGATAGATTTCCTTGACTTAGGGAAAAATATGTGATCTATTTGTGCCTTAATTAGGAGAAACACATGAATTTTTGCGTAACAGACAGATTTTATTTTTGGTATTATTATACGGGTCTGGCTGTTTTGCGCTAATTTTTATTTTTAAACAAAAGCCGCAGGCAGCAAAAGCCTGCGGCTTTTTTGTTTTGGGCTGTTGACTTTTGCATCTAATCCCGGCAAAGGAAAAAGCAATGAAACAGACCTATGATGTAAATGTAAAAGCGTTCAAACAACTTATTTCACCGGCATCCATTAAAAAAGAACTTCCAATAACCGATGATGTTGCAAAAACTATTATTGACGGCCGCCGGGATGTTGAAAATATTTTACTGAAAAAAGATAACCGGCTCCTTGTGATTGCAGGGCCCTGCTCAATTCATGACACAGATGCTGCCCTTGAATATGCACATAAAATGGAACAATTAAGGGAAGAAGTTAAAGAAAAAATCAATCTGATCATGAGGGTATATTTTGAAAAACCCAGAACAAGTGTTGGATGGAAAGGATTGATCAATGATCCCTTTCTTGACGATTCCTGCGACATTGATAATGGGTTAAAAAAAGCCCGATCCCTGTTGATTGAAATAAACCGGATGGGGCTTCCGACTACCACGGAAATCCTTGATCCCATCACGCCCCAGTATATTGCCGGACTTTTAACCTGGGTGGCGATTGGTGCAAGGACAACAGAATCCCAGACCCATCGCGAAATGGCAAGCGGTCTTTCCATGCCCGTGGGATTTAAAAACAGCACGGATGGAAGCCTTTCTTCAGCCATCAATGCAATGATGGCTGCAGGCGCCCCCCAGCATTTCATTGGAATTGATCCTCAAGGGTATTCTTCCATTGTCATCACAAATGGAAACCCATTTAGCCATATTGTTCTCCGTGGCGGCCCCCACCCCAATTATGATCCGGTTTCCGTTGAAAAAATCCAGGATAGGCTCAAACAGAAAAATCTTCTTGATACGATAATGATAGACTGTTCCCATGACAACTCAGGACAAAAGTACAAAGGACAATCTTTTGTATTTAAAAGTGTGCTGGATCAACGGGTTGAAGGCAATACTAGTATTATAGGACTAATGCTTGAAAGCAATCTGTTTGAAGGCAACCAAAAATGCAATGGCGATTACAAAACTCTAAAATACGGAGTTTCCATAACAGATGAATGTATCTCATGGGAAACCACAAAAGGACTGATCCGCTGCGCGGCAGACAGATTATAGATATGAAAACATCTCCATTTGAAAAAAGGATTAAAAGAAGGATTATTGGCAGGGAACATCAATTTTTTGTTGTTTGTTCGCCTGGATTAAAAAAAATCTGCCAAAATGAAATGCTTGAGCTGGGCTTTTCTAAAGATAGCCTGAAAGAAATTCCAGGTGGAATTGAATTTAAAAGCAAACTTGAAACATGTTTAATGCTCAATCTTCATTTAGGCAGTCCTTCAAGAATTCTGATGCGGATCAGCCACTTTAAAGCAGACTCTTTTAAAAAACTTGAAAAAAAAATAAACGCCATTGACTGGATACTCTATCTGCCTGAAAATTGCAGCCTCAAGTTTAATGTTACAACGAAGAAATCAAGACTTTACCATTCCGACGCCATTGAACAGCGCTGCGAAAAAATTATTCAAGATCAATTAAATATGGGCAGTGCTTTTACTTCTTCTTCAAAAAACCAATCAAATCAGACAATATATATCAGAGCTGATAACGATGAATTCACCATTTCCCTATACAGCACAGGAGATCTTTTATTTAAAAGAAGCATCAAACAAAAGGTATATAAAGCACCATTAAGGGAGAATCTGGCTTTTGCCATGCTTTTCTGGGCAGGATATTCAAAAAAAGACATATTGATTGATCCCATGTGCGGATCAGGTACTTTTTCTCTTGAAGCCGCCATGATGAAAACCAATATACCTTCAGGATTCTTCAGGTCATTTGCCTTTGAAAGCTGGCCGGGCTTCAGCCAAAAGGCATATGCTCATATGAAAAAGCAGGCCCAAAAAAAATTTCTTACATTTCCGGAAAAACAGATTTTTGCATCTGATATAGACGATATGGCTTTAACGGCAATGGAACAAAATATCTCAAACCCA
The DNA here is from genome assembly GCA_018702715.1 of Desulfobacula sp. GTDB lineage: Bacteria > Desulfobacterota > Desulfobacteria > Desulfobacterales > Desulfobacteraceae > Desulfobacula. The sequence goes on from JABIYQ010000415.1 coordinate 15,212, forward strand.
AACTTTAAACCCATCATAAACCTTTGTCAAAAAGACTTTTTTTCCATTAATCCTTCAAAGATATCCCATGGGAAAAAAGGAGTGGTAATGTTAAACCCACCCTATGGAAAGAGGCTTGGTGAAAAAAGCGATACCCGGTCATTTTACCGGGAAATCGGGAAAAAGCTGTCAACAGATTTTAAAGGGTGGCGCACAGGAATAATCCTCCCATCAAGAGAGGCCAAATCATATCTTGGGTTAAGACTTGAACTTAAACCAATTTTCCACGGGGGGCTTGATATTTTTGCCGGAATGGGAATGATCTGATACCCGGGATAAAAAAACTTCATATTCTATAAATTGCATGTTAAAGATATATTGGTCACCAATAGAGTAGTTTGAAAAAACAAACAGCAGAAAAAAAAGGGACGGGTATGCAAAAGGGGTTAAAATATATTGCGGGTTTATCTGTACTATTTTTATTTTTTACAGGTCACACCATGGCCCTGGCAAAAGAGGGTGCGAACGATCATATTTATTCTTTGCTTTTAAAAAAGTATGTCACAAATAAAAGCGTTAATTATGACGGGTTTAAAAAAGATGAAAAATTGCTGGATGAGTATCTGGCCATATTAAGTTCAACCAATGTAAAACTACTTTCAAAAAAAAGCCTGTTTGCTTTTTATATCAACGCTTATAATGCCTTCACCATAAAACTTGTATTGACAAAATATCCTGGAATTAATTCCATTAAAGAGGTTGGCAATTTTTTTTCCAACCCATGGAACAAAAAATTCATTTTGCTGCAAGGGAAAACGATAACCCTTGATCATATCGAGCATAAAATCCTTCGGCCAAAGTTCAAAGACCCCAGGATTCATTTCGCAATAAACTGTGCATCTAAAAGCTGTCCTCCACTTCGGAATGAACCTTATAAAGAAGGAACTCTGGAAAGTCAGCTAAATGACCAGACAAGAAAATTCATCAATGATAAAAAAAATACTTTTATCAAAAAAAACACCCTTTTTATAAGCAAAATTTTCAAATGGTTTGAAAAAGATTTTTCAGACAATCCAATTTTATTTATTAAGCGTTACGCCTTTGAAGAATTAAAAGAAAAACTCGATTCTTCAGGAAAAAATATAAAAATCAGCTACCTGAATTATGACTGGACCCTAAACCGGTAGAAAAAAATCTATTTAGCCAGGTTTCCGAATCGTTCCAAAATCTTAAGCGGGATTGGAGTGGGTTCTATTTTCTCCAGAGTTTCAGACAAAATAAGACCTGATTCTTTTATTGTGCTTTCCATATTTTCTGCATAGGCTTCCATTATCTTTTCATCAAACTCAGGGTGAAACTGAATTCCCCAGGCTGATTGCCCGATCCTGAACGCATGATTAGGTTCAAAAGAACTTTTAGCTATCCTTACCGCATGATCCGGTAGCCGGATAACAGTTTGAGAATGACAGACATGAGCTTTAAAGGTTTTCGGCAGTCCTTTAAAAAGGAAATCCTGCGTGCTATCTTCCAAAATCTCAATTCCGGTTGTACCTATTTCAATGCCTTTGGTATGAAAATCCACTATCCCGCCCATGGCTTTGGCAAGAAGTTGGTGACCATAACAGATGCCTAAAATGGGCGTTTTAGACTGGATAAGATCTGGAATCCATTGTTCTATTGCCACACTCCAGGAAAGGTTTTCGGTCACAGAAGCATGGGAACCTGAAATCACAACAGCTTTGCAGGTTTCAACATCAGGCAATGGGTCTCCTTTTGGTATATCCACAACCATTATATCTTCTTTGCCAACGCATAGGCCTTTGAATATCCAATCCTCAAAGTCTCCCAAATATTTTCCCATTAAAGGAAAAGTGTCACCTGCTTTTATAATAATAATTTTTTTCATATCCTGCTCAATAGTTTCCTGATCTATAGTTTTCTGGTCAATCATCTCTTGGTCAATCGCTTAAAAAAAGCTATTTTATCACCTCATGGATAATGACATCTTCAATTGCTTCAATTTTTCCAAGGTGTCGGGTCAATTTGAATTCAACATGGTTATAGGTTAATTGTGCCTGTTTTACCAGTTCAGGAATATCCACAAGGATATGGCTGCCACTGCCGATAAAAAATGGAAATATGACAATTTTTGTTGCGCCTTTTTGCACCATTTCATTAATCTTTTTTTCAAGAAGCGGGTCAGCCATTTGCAAAAAAGCGTGTTCAATCATTTCAAATGATTCTTTTGCTTTTTTTGATACTCTTTCAACAAGCGATGCAACTTCCAGATTTGATTCTTTTTTCCGGCTTCCATGGGCTGCAATAATCAATGCTTTCAAACGGGTCCTCCCTGGATATTTCACTTTACTCACCTAAGGTTTACCCTAACGTTGCATAAAAATTTTATAAAAAAGATGCAACATTAGGGTTTACTCTTTCTTGGCTATTAAAATAATATTGGTTTTTTGTTTTACAAGCCATCATTATTCGTATCCTGATTTATACTGAATAGATGGCACTTTATTGTCTTTACCAACCACCCTAATGGCAGAACTGCCTTGGACAGGACAGATATGCTCGCAGATCCCGCATCCAATACATAACTCTTCTTTTACATAGGGTTGCTTAAGAACAAGTAAATTCCCCTGAATATCCCTTGTTTTGATTTCATTAAACCCAATGGCCTTATCATGGGTAGGGCAATGCTCTTCACAAACGATACACGATTTTTTTTGGGCATAAACCAAACACTTATTTGTATCAAAATATGCTTTTCCGATAACAAAGGCATGCTTTTGCTCTACATTCAGCCGGCTCAAAGCTCCGGTGGGACAAACCTGTGTACACAAGGTGCAATTAAATTCACAATACCCCAGCCTTGGAACCAGTTTTGGGGTAAACATGCCTTCCAGACTCTTTTCAAAAAACAAGGGTTGCAGTGCATTATTAATACAGACTTTCATACATTCCCCACACCGCACGCAGGATGCTAAAAACAAGGTTTCATCCAGGGCTCCGGGTGGCCGGATCAAATCATCATCTGCCGTCTTTGAGATTGCATTGGTCCGGCTTAAAACCGGTAAAGCCAGTCCGATAAGACCGGCTGAGATCATTTGCCTTCTATTCATATTTATTTGTGTATTATTTTTTTGAATGGCAAATTTAAAACTTGTGATCTGATCAGGACAAAATTCAAGGCAGTCCATGCACAGGTTGCACTCTTCAAACTCAAATTTATGATCTTTATCAAAGGCATCCATTCTACATTTAGTTTCACATAACTCACAATTTTTACAGGACCTTATGGGTAATCTTTTAAAAACAGATATTCTTGAAATCAATGCCAAAAGTCCGCCCAAAGGACAAAGATTTTTGCACCAGAACCGTTTTCCAAAAAGCTCCATTATGAAAATGAAAACCAGTAAAAAAAATGATAAAAATGACAAATAAAAAAAACTTTGCTTAAAGGGAAGGACAAAGATCTTAAGCCACTCATATATAGGCTCTGTGTAATCTGAAAGTGCGGCAGGCCCCATTTTATAAACTGAATCAAAAACTAAGGAAACAAGATAGTTTATTATTGGATCGATACTGAAAACCATTCCCCGGACAAGGAGTGAAAAAGGATCCACAAATCCAAGAAGCTGTACGCCAAAGCCGGAAGAAATCAACACAATAATCAGTATGATATATTTTAAATATGGCAGACTAAAATTGGATTTTCCGGATTTTATAAAATAACCGGAACCATCTATCAATGTCCCTAATGGACAGATCCAGGAACAAAAACACCTGCCAAAAAAAAGGGTCAAACCGATAATTATGAAAGAAGGCCAAAGCAGTGTGACAAACGTTTTTTGGGCCAAAGTTATTGTGGCAAGAACCAGGGGATCAAGCCTGAATAAAATATTGACGGCATAGGGGATGGTATCATTGCCCGTATAATCCGTGTGCCTGAATAAAAATAAAAATATCACAAGGCAGATAAGCTGAGACAAACGGCGCACCTGCTTTAAATAAGGTTTTATCTTCATCTTGATCAGGATTTTAGATGGCGGATGTTGCATTTAGTAAGATCCATCTGCCCCAATCCTCTTTTATAGGCTTCCACCGTGGATTTAATCTGATTGGGTTCCAAATCGAAAAGAGTTGTGGCATATGCATCTGCTGCTACAGGATCCACACACCCGACGATGGTATCAAATCTCTTTACATCATTTAAGTTTCCACCCTGTGGTCCGTTCCTTACGATTACTCGAGTGGCATCCACAATGGTGAGATCAGGTTTGATAACCGTGTTCAAATCTGCAAGCTTGGCCCCAATTTTAAAATGAATGTTGCCCCGCCGGCCACCGATAACGCCCATGACATTTTTAAGTCCGATGCTTAATCGTGACAGGCTGTGATGTTTAGCAACGGGTACATTGATATAGCAATCTGCTTTGAGGGCATCTTTATAAAAAGACCATTCATTTAATGTTTTTCCATTTTTGATGTTTACAGATACAAATTTTCTGTCATCAATATACTCAATCCTAAGTCTTTTATCTTTGATTTTTTTCAATGCCGGCCTTATGCCGCTGTTATTATAGCACCTTCGCTCTTCATTACACGTTCTGTCAAAAACAGACACCTTTGATGCCCCGGCATCAAGGCAAAGCTTTGCAATCTGGGTTACAACCACAGGATGCGTATTTGCACCCTGCTCAACACTTCTGTCCCAGCCGATATTGGGTTTAACCACAACTTTATCCCCTTTTTTAACAAAGGCTTTCATCCCGCCCAAAGACTCAACAACCTGTGTTAGCATACTTGTATAATCATCTCCTTTTGCCACGAGAATATCCGGTTTTATCACCGATTTTATCAGGGGAGAGCCAAACAATTCAGGGGTAATATTAAACACAGGAGGAGTCATGATGATTCCGGCAGACCACAAAGAAACCTGTTTTAAAAATTTACGTCTTTCCATTTTCCCCCTTTCTTTAGGGTCAGCTAAGGACCGCAAAGTTTATAATTTGTGTGTTTTCAATCCTTTGCAGGATTAACCGTTTATTTTCCAAATAAACAGTTCAAATAAACAATGGGTGCTGGATAAAGTCAATTGGTTTTAAATTCGTTTTTATTATATCAGGCCCTATTCCTTATTTCCAGGCAATGATTCAAAAAACCGCGGATGGTTTTTATTTTACCGCTTCTTTCCGTGTATTTTTATAATTTGATATTGCATCCAAATTTTTTTTAAAAAAATG
>JABIYQ010000393.1 GCA_018702715.1 Desulfobacula sp.
CTATGATTAAGGGCAGTAATGGCGCAAGAAAACTTGTATACACATCATGAATAAAATGAGAGAATGAAACAAGTGCCACTCTGCCGGTCTGGAATTTTTGATTTTTCATCCCGGCATAATTATCAAATTTATTTAAAAAAGTAAAAAGATTTATAAAGGACGGTGCACATGGATAATGTTTCATACAAGTCATTTTTTGTTGAAGAACCTGAGAAAAATAATTTTATTCGTAAGATCAAAAATCTTTACATCAATGATCTTCCGCCCGGCGATGTTCTCATTCGGGTTCACTACTCTTCCTTAAATTATAAGGATGCCTTATCTGCCACAGGGAACCGCGGTGTCACAAGACAATATCCCCATACGCCGGGAATAGATGCAGCTGGGATAGTTGAAGAAAGTCTTGTTGGTACCTTTAAAAAAGGAGACAGGGTCATTGTTACAAGCTATGATCTTGGTATGAACACAGCAGGGGGTTTTGGGCAATATATAAGAGTGCCAAAAGACTGGGTTGTCAAATTGCCGGACGGTCTTGACCTGAAACAGAGCATGGTATTCGGAACAGCCGGATTTACCGCAGGCATGTCGATTTTCAAATTAACCCAAACCATCAGGCCCGAACATGGTGATATCCTTGTCACTGGTGCCACAGGCGGTGTGGGAAGCTTAGCTTGCGGGATATTGTCCCATCTTGGATATTCTGTAACAGCTGTTACCGGGAAAACAGACACCACTTTACTGAATAATCTGGGCGTTAAGGCTATTATTTCCAGAAATAATTTTCTTGAAAACACAAAACCACCTGTTTTAAAACCCCAATGGGCAGGGGCAATTGATACTGTGGGAGGAGAGATCCTGGCAACGGCCATTAAATCAACGAAACAAGATGGTATCGTAACCTGCTGCGGGAATGTGGCATCCTTTGATCTGCCCATAAATGTTTTCCCCTTCATATTAAGAGGCGTCTCTCTTTTAGGGATAGATTCACAGCATTGTCCCATGGATTTTCGGTCAAGCGTATGGAAAAAGCTGGCCTCTGACTGGAAATTTGATTATCTTAACAGTATATATGATGAAATTTTTCTTGATCAATTAAATGATAAAATTACACTCATATTAAAAGGAGAATTAAAAGGCAGAACCCTGGTAAATTTAAAATAAGTTAAGGTTTTGGTTAAAACACTATTTTGCCTTGACAATGATGATAAATTAACCTTTAATTTTTTAGGAGATTATCATTCCAATAATCAAATCTAAACAAGGAGAATATTATGACAACTCCAGCACATTGCCCCGGCTTTGAACAATTTAAGAATTTACAATCCTTTTCCTGCAATTGCCCTAAATGCAATGCAACAAAGGAAATTTTTTCAGATGAATTTGAAAAGACACATAAATGCGATAAATGCGGCGAAGAAATAGATTTCACATCTTGTGCCTATGAAGCCGGCTAATTAGTTCTGCATTTGCTACCAATGACATCCTGGTTTTTTTTAATTTGACTCTGAAAAATAGACTCAAATTGAGAGAACCAGGATGTCTGCTATTCATCTTTTTTTAATTTGTATGGAGAAGAAAATGATCAAACCAGGTTTTCTAATTGTCGTTGGTCTTATTTTTTTATCGCTGTTTTCATGCACTGCCAAGCAAAGTTTTCAATATCAAACCAGCAATGAAGTGAAAAAACTTTTAAAAACAAACCCGGTTTATCCGGATGCAAAATTTATCGTTCTTTCTGATCTTCATTTTTACGATAAGCGTCTTGGTACAACGGGGAAAGCCTTTCAAGAATATCTTGATGATGATAGAAAGCTGCTTGTGTTAAGTGATGAAATCATCTCTACAGCGGTTGAAAAGGTTATAAAAGAAAAACCCGATTTTATACTTCTATCCGGTGACCTCACCAAAGATGGCGAAAAAACAAGCCATCAAGGTGTTATAAAAGCCTTAAAAAAATTGGAATCCTCCGGAGCTAACCTGTATGTAGTTCCAGGAAACCATGACATCAATAATAGTGAATCACTTAAATATTTGGGTGACATCACCGCACCCGTGCCGACGATTAATGATAAAGAATTTAAAAGCCTGTATCATGAATTTGGCTACAAAGAAGCCATTAATGAGGATTCCCAGTCTTTGAGCTATGTTATTGAACCGGTAAAAGGCCTATGGGTCATGGCCCTTGACTCCTGCCGGTGGAAAGAAAACAAACCCGGTCATCCTCCCATTACTGACGGCGCATTTTCACAAAAGACCCAGAAATGGATTGAAAGCCAGCTTATTTTAGCCAAAAAAATGAAAAAAGCCGTTATTGTACTTCTGCGCCACGGAATCATGGAGCATTATCCTGCAAATGAAAAATATTATGGTGGATATGTAATTGATGAAAGCGAATCTATTTCAAAACTCTTTGCAGCATATGGTGTTCGATTGGTTTTCACCGGCCATTTCCATGCTCAGGATGTCACTAAAAAAGAGTTTGAGAATTCTGATGATTTTATTTTTGATATTGAAACAGGCTCCCTTGTTACTGCACCTTGTCCCTATAGGATTATTCAAATTTCAAAAGGTCATCAAGCCACCATTAAGAGTAAATTCATTGAATCCATACCCTCCAGGGAAGACTTGAGTGATTATGCCTACCAATATGTGTTTGATGGTACCATTACCATGGCCAATGCCAAACTTGACAAATTTATGGTATCAAAAGAACAGCAGCCTCTGATTACAAGTCAGATATCAAAAGCCTATTGTGCTCATCTTTTTGGAGATGAAAAAAAACCCGAGGTCACCATCAATAAAGAAGGTTTTGGAAAGTGGCTAACATTTATTGCCTGGATGCAGAAAGATTTAATCAATGGCTGGTGGACGGATCTGCCGCCAAAAGATAATAATTTAACCATTAATCTTAACACTGGAGACGTTTTTTAAATAAACCTGTTAAAGACAAATAGAAATGCCCGTCAATATGATTTTACACGGTTCATGAAACAATCTAAATCCATGGTTTTTTTAATTAGCCTGGCGCTATTGCTGCTTTTCTTGACGATAATTACTTCCTGCTCAGCCAGGGATAAAAAAAATTTTTCAGAAACCCAATGGGCTTTGCAGGTAGATAAAACTTTGGCCAAAGACCTGTATTCCACTCATTATAAAGATAAAAAATTTTTTGCGCCATGGATGAAGATGGAGGACAAGGGCTTTCTGGATGTATTGAAATGGAAACTGTCTTCAAAGGCAAATTACACAAACCAGGAAAGAACATTTCTTCCCCGGCTGATTCCCGACACTGCAAAAAGGCTTAAACAGACCCAAGGAAATTTCATCCTCTGGATCGGCCACAATACCTTTTTAATCCGGATTGACGGTGCATATTGGTTGACAGATCCTATTTTTTCCAAACGGGCTCTTTTGCCTGCAAGAGTGACTCCCCCGGCACTGACCCTGAAAGAGTTCAATACACTTGTCAAGGATATCAACATCGTGATCTCTCACAATCATTATGACCACCTGGACAGACCGACCATGAAAGATTTACCGCAA
>JABIYQ010000323.1 GCA_018702715.1 Desulfobacula sp.
CAAAAAAACATGGAAATATACCTGTATAAAATAAAGGGATAAAAATGGATAAAAAGAAATTATCTGCAGCCATAGCTGCTGTATTTGCATACATTAAAACATCAGAAGAAGCAGCTGCTTTTAATGCTCCGCAAGTTTCAGAACTTGAATTAGAACCCGGGCATATGATGCAACAAAATAATATCTGGGGAATTTCAGGACGTAGCAACCACATGCAGGTCAATGCTATGATGCAGATGAGGATGTTTAAATAAAAAATTTGGCTTCGCGTCTTCGACCCAGGTTTTCGGTCAGGCAATAAATAAAGAATTGAAATAAAAACATAATATATTCAGGAGAAGATAAATGAGCGAGCACACCCAAGTTGAAATGACAGAGATGAAATATGGCAAAGACAGACCAAAAGCTAAGCACGAGTTGAAGATCGAAGACATCTCGCTGCGTGACGGGCACCAATCGCTTTTTGCAACACGGGGAAGAACAGAGGATATGATCCCCGTTGCTGAAAAAATGGATGAGATCGGTTTCTGGGCTGTGGAAGTCTGGGGTGGCGCAACATTTGATGCCATGCATCGATTTTTAGGGGAAGATCCCTGGGAAAGATTAAGGACTCTGAAACGGTATTTTAAAAAGACTCCTTTTTCAATGCTTTTAAGGGGCCAGAACCTTGTTGGGTACAGAAATTATGCCGATGATGTTGCAAAATTATTTGTAAAAAAGACGGTTGATAACGGCCTGGAAGTTTTCAGAACCTTTGATGCCTTGAATGATTATCGTAATTTTGAGACAGTTGTCCCGGTAATAAAAGAGTGTGGAGCTCATTTCCAAGGATGCATATGCTACACTTTGACTGAACCCAGAATTGGCGGAGACGTATATAATCTTGAGTATTATATTCAAAAAGCCAAAGATCTTGAAGACATGGGTGCGGACAGTATTTGTGTTAAGGATATGGCCGGACTTCTGGCACCCTATGACGCTTATAAGCTGATCAAAGCCTTAAAAGACAATGTCAAACCCTTGATTCATCTTCACAGCCATTTTACTTCTGGAATGTCGCCCATGACCCATTTTAAGGCCATTGAGGCTGGAGTTGATATTATTGATACCTGTCTGACACCCTATGCCTACAGGACATCCCATGCTGCTTTGGAGCCCTTTGTTATGTCTCTTCTCGGCACTAACCGGGACACGGGGTTTGATATCAATGCACTGGCAGATATCAATGAAATTTTGGAAAGAGAAGTAATGCCAAAATACAAACACCTTCTGGATGATACCAAGGTTTCAGGTATTGATATCAATGTTCTTCTTCACCAGACACCCGGCGGCATGCTATCCAATCTTGTGAACCAGCTAAGGGATATGGATGCTTTGGATAAAATGGATGAAGTCCTAAAAGAGCTTCCAAGGGTAAGAAAAGAGTTGGGCCAGATTCCTTTGGTAACCCCCACAAGCCAGATTGTCGGTATCCAGACCGTCAACAATGTTCTGTTTGACACTCCAGAGGAACGATATAAAATGGTAACAGCCCAGGTAAAAGATCTTTGCTATGGGCTTTATGGTAAAACAAGTGTGCCCATTGATCCTGAAGTACAAAAAAAGGCTCTCAAGGGATATGAAAGAGGGGAAGAACCCATTACCTGCCGGCCTGCGGAAGTACTTGAGCCTGAACTTGAAAACGCAAAAAAAGAGATCGGAGACCTGGCAGTAGATGATGAAGATCTTATCTTATATGCGCTTTTTCCTGTTACGGGCAAGAAATATCTCTTGCAAAAATATGGTAAAGAACAGGTGCCTGAAAGTTTAAAACCCATCACAATGGAAGAAGTGGAAAAACAAAAAAGGCTAGTTGAGAAAGCCAGGAAAGGCGAATTATTTGAAAAAGACAAGTTGAAAGAGGGTCCCGAAAAAAGTGAATATACCCGCACCTTTAACGTTTTTGTAGAAGGGGATTATTTTGAAGTGGGTGTAGATGAAGTGGGCGGTGCACCTGTTATCACTTACGCTGCCCCTGTTGCTGCTCCTGTGGCAGCTGCCCCGGCCCCGGTAGCACCTGTCCCGCAGGCTGCGCCAGCCCCTGCACCGGCGGCTCCGGCCCCTGAAGCCAAAAAAGCGCCTGCACCTGTTGAATCGGCTGGAACCCCTGTCACAGCACCCATGCCCGGTATGGTGATTAAATATGAAAAAAATGTTGGCGATTCGGTAAATGAAGGTGAAACAGTTGTTGTCATTGAAGCCATGAAAATGGAAAATGCCCTGCCTGCACCCACAAGCGGTGTGATTAAAGCAGTGAATTATAAGAGTGGTGATTCTGTTGCCAAAGGAGAAGTGCTTGCCGTGATTGAGTAAAATCAAATCTAAAATTTAACGAGCTGATCCATTTTGGATCTGGAAGCATACCGTTTGACAAATCAAACGGTATGCTTATTTTTGAGGGCTGAATATTCCAGTGAATAGTCCAGTGAATAGTCTGGGACTTCCAAAAGGAGATTGATATAATGACGTTTGAAACAAAAGAAGAACTTCTTGAAAAATATTTAAAAATGGACAAACCAAAATGTCCGGATTGTGATACAAAAATGACATTATGGGAAGTTCCCCCTATTAATTTTAGCGATGGTCTTGGCTGGGGGACCCCATATCTGTTTGTCTGTTTTAATGATGAGTGCGGGAGCTACAAACAGGGTTGGGATCATCTTCAGGAAACAATGGAAATGGGTGCGTCCTATCGGTGCTATATTGAACCGGGGCAAAATAATTTTGAATATATGCCTGTGTTCAGTCCCACTGGAGCCACGGGTGGAATCCTGGATGATGAAGTCCTGATCCAGGAAGAAGCAAGAAAAGAATTATTGAAACAGACATTCTCTGTTTTGACAGATTATTATATGTCAAAAGACTGGGATGAGATTTTAAAGATTTGTCTTGACCCTAAGATTCCTGCCAAAGCAAGGGTTAAAGCAGCCCAAATGGTTGGAGAACTTGGCGATGCTGAAGCAACAGACCATTTGATTAATCATAAGTTTCCCACACCGGTTCTACAGGCAGAAGTGCAAAAGGCCATAGAGATGCTTCATAAAAGGCATTATACACGTGAATGTCCCTATTGTGCAGAGACAATCAAAAACCGGGCGCTTTTTTGTAAGCATTGCAATAAAGAGGTTCCCCGGGCCTGATTATTTGCACTGACAAAAAGAAGACACATTTAAATTTGTTCTTGATATAAATACAAACTTAAATATTGATTTTTTCAAGGTTAAAGGAGCGGTAAATGATCATTTCCCGCTCCTTTCTACGTTTATCAAAAGGCTTATATTCCAATGTCTCAATCATCTTGAGTGCTTCTTTTTTTGATGGAATTGCATCAAGACCCTGCCCTGTTTTTTTACCGGAAAGCGTATCCATTACAATTGCATCCTTTGCATCCGTTGAAACTGCAAAAGGAATTTGATAATCATGGACCAGCCTGGCCCCTGCAAGAATTTCCCTTTCATATGATCCAATGGAACCTGCAACACAGGTAATGGCCATCAACGCTTTTTTTTTGCAGCTGACAATCAGGTCGATGGCTGAAATATAATCTTCGCCTTTAAATTGGACAATTAATTTTTGGTCCACTTTAATATCTTTTTTTGTATATCCTTTTTCAGTG
>JABIYQ010000328.1 GCA_018702715.1 Desulfobacula sp.
AGATTCATTACAATCTGATGAATTTGTGTGGGATCTGCTTTTATCACACCACAGTCAGGATTGATATCCTGTTGGATTTCAATTGTTGTGGGGATAGTTGACCTGATAAGTTTTAATGCTTCCTTAGCAATAGGCTGTATTTTCATCAGGATTAAGTCGGTATTATCTTGATGGGAGAAGGTGAGGATCTGTTTTACCAGGCTCCTGGCTCTCAAGGAACTGGTATAAATTTCTTTCAGCCCTTCTCTTAATGGGCTGTCTTCCGGGACATCTGCTAACAGCATCTCTGTATAACCCACAATGGGGAAAAGAATATTGTTAAAATCATGGGCAATACCTCCTGCAAGTGTACCGATGGATTCCATTTTTTGTGCTTGCTGAAGCTGAGCTTCGATGTTCTTGATTTGGGTAATGTCATGGAAAATTGTTAATTTTGAGATGGTACCATTGGAATGGGATATGAGTGAGTTGGTGACCGAATAATAGTGATTGTCCTTGGGATCAGCCACTTCATAATCGACATGGTCTCCTTTTTTAATTTTATCAAACACACACCATGAACACTTTTTGTCCATATCATATATAGCTTTATAGCAAAGTTCACCTGTAGCATCTGCCCCAGTCCTGTTAATCATAGCTGTATTCATATATTCAATGTGCAGGTCGGAAGAGCAGATATAAGAGGCATCTTTCATGGATTCCATCATTGACCGATATTTTTCCTCACTTTCCCGAAGTGCATTCTCAGCATGTTTACGTTTGGTCACATCTTCTCTGATTAGAATACCACCTACAACCTCTTTCTTTTTGTAGGTGGGAACTGCTTTTATGCTTTGATATCCAGAATGACCGCCAGTGAACTCAGGGAAATAAACATCTTCTAAAACTACATACTTTCCTTGCAATACTTTTTCAAGATCGGGAATTACTTTAGCTGAAACAAGACCTGGTAGCTCGGTTATTTTTTTTCCTATAAAAAACTCAGGTCCATGTTTTAACTTTGCAAAAGTCTTCAAGTGCCATTTGTTAACAAAGGTCACCATGCCTTTATGGTTAAACGTCATAATAGAAATTGGGCATTCTTCAGCAAGAGTTCGATATTTTTCTTCACTCTCCTTCAGTGCCCTTTCAATCTTCTTGCGCTGAGTTACATCAGTCACTATGCCCTCAATAGCTTTGGCTTGGCCATTGTCATCGCAAATCAATACATTCCGTTGGTTCAACCATTTTTGTTCACCTGATTTATGAATTATCTGATATTCATAAAATGGTGGCATATTGCCATTCACTAACTTTTTCCACTCTTCTTTAAAATAGTCTATCCAATCGGGGTGAATTATTTTCTGGATCAACACCGGTGATTCATAAAATTTTTCAGGTGGATACCCAAATAAATCTAATGATGCAGGGCTGACGTATTCGTAGTGTCCATCCGGCAAAGACATCCGATAGATCATATCTTTTGCATTCTCTGTTATTCGACGGTATTTTTTCTCGCTCTCCTTCAGCGCCTCTTCAGCCAGCACACGGTTGGTTATGTCTTCCCCTATGGAGAACAGCATATGTTTTGTCTCATCCGCACTATCATACATACCCGTTGACTGCCATGAAATGATTTTTTCATCCCCATTTTTAGTTTGGATGGGATTGACATAAGAGTCAAATTCAGCTCCCCATGCTCTTATCCAGACCTTATCCATTTCATCGTAGATATCAGGCTTAAAAAATATTTTAAACCAATCCCTGCCAATCACCTCGTTTGCATTGAAGCCAGTTATTTTTTCTGCACCCTTGTTAAAAAGTGTAATCCTGTGATTTTTATCAAGACCTATGATTATTGCACTACTTGTTTGAACGATTTTTTCGTTAAATTCCTTCTGTTCTTTAAGTGCTTCATAGGTCTGCAAACGTTCAGTAATATCATGTACCAGTGATGCCACTCCGATAACTTTGCCTTTGAAATCTTTCAGGGCTGTGTTATACCAATCACATATGATTCGCCTGCCGTCTTTTGTTATGTTCTCGTTTGTGCTGCGTATTCCCCCTTTTTCCATTAAAAGATCCTGAAAAACACCATCAACCAATTCTTTCATGTTTTCAGGAAGAATAAGTTGGGCAGCATGCTTACCTATGGCCTGGGCCTTAGAATACCCAAAGATATTTTCTACCGCAGGGTTCCATTCAATCACTTTAAAATCCAGGTCCCAGGCAATTGCTCCAATAGGAGTGTTTTGAAGATGGGTTAAAAGTCTGTGTTCACTCTCCCGCAGCGATTCCTCCACCTTTTTACGTTCGTTGATAACCTCAGTGTATATAATGATACCACCTATTGAACCGTTGGATTCATACCATGGGCGGCATTCCCAGCGCGTCCAGTCTATTGAGCCGTCCTCTCTGTGATAGGGATCTTCCTCTGCGCTTAACACTTCACCTGCCAATGATCTTTGATGCACGTCTCTCCATTTCTGCGGAAGATCTGGAAAAACCTCATAGTGGTGTCTGCCAATTACATTTTTCTCTTGAACCTTGTAGTCCTTAAGATATCGTTTGCTTACATATATATATTTTAAATCTCTGTCGTGTATCGCGATTGCACTTCGGGCATTAGAAATAACATATTCCATTAAATCGCTGGAGTGACTGAGTTGTTCTTCGATTCGTTTACGATTCGATTCAGTTTGCTCTAATTCTTGAATTCTTGTTTCTAATTCTTCATAGGTGGGTTTTTCAGTCATGTGAGCCCTCTTTTATCTCGAAAGGAACTTGATCCTTGGAGTGGAATACTTGCCATATTCCCCTCATTACCAAAACACATCCGGTATTCCAGGCAATTCAATTAAAAAAACAGTACAATAAATTGTGACCCATTGCAAATCCAACTTCATTTTCATATTTCTTATTTTTAAAAAGAAGATGTTCAGACTGGCTATTTTATACCGTATTCCAAAATGGCCTTGACTATTTTGGAATACGGTATAAAATAGCCACATGAGATATCTATATAAAAACATTCTTAAAGATTTAAAACGGAAAATGGTTTTCATTGGAGGCCCCAGACAGGTGGGCAAGACCTTTCTATCCAAGAATATTCTGGAACAGGCCTATCCATCAGGAAGATATTTTAACTGGGATTTTACCGAAGACCAGCAAGACCTGCTATCTTTGAAGTGGCATAATGATGACGGTCTTATCGTTTTTGATGAACTCCACAAATATAAAAACTGGAAAAACTGGATCAAAGGAATTTTCGATACCAATAAAGGACCGCTTAATTTCCTTGTAACTGGATCAGCA
>JABIYQ010000240.1 GCA_018702715.1 Desulfobacula sp.
GATGAGTATTTTTTTAAAATCAGGTCAGATAGCCCTTGCCAGCTGGATTATCTTGCCAGGAAGTGGCGCAAAACCTATGGAGATAAGGCTGAACCCCTCTATTTGCAACTGTTTTAACTTGGCCCATAAGAGCCGCACCCAAATGCATAAAGGTCTTTTTGGTGCTTCAATGCGCGATTCATCCCGTACATGCTGGTTAAGGCAACAATAAGGGTTAAAAATAAAATGGCACCAAAGGCTATTCCTAATTTAGTTCTAAAAGACATAGTGTGATGTTGAGCTATTTAGGGTCATTGTTAAGTATTTCATTAAAAATAATATGAGCCTCAGTTTCAACATTCTCAAGGATTTTTTCGTATTGATCAGGAAATTCTATAAGTTCGTTGAAACTATCCATTCCCAGTTCAGCAACCCGTGGAGGTGTGGCCAAATCATAATTGAACGCCCAGTATTTTGAAGACTTAATTTCTTCAATCATTCTTTTTTTAAACGGTGAATAAAAAGACAAAGGGACTTCAAGGCTGGGTGCAAGTGCGCCTGATCCTATACTCAATCTTTCCTGGGGTTTTTGTTTTGCAAAGTAAGATAAGGTTTTTTTAGCAAAATCATGGTTTGCTGAATTTTTTGACAAAACAATACCGTCAATTGGGCCTAACGCTACCTTTGGAAGATTCATATCCATTGTCGGGAACGGGAAAAAATCAAAATTATTGACTGGGCCTGAGCATTGCTTTTCATCCTCAAATAGCTGGATGGCCCAGCTTCCCATTAAAGTCATGGCAGCATCTTTTTTACAAACCAATTGAGTTGCCTGTGCCCAGTCCAGTTGATTTGCATTTTGGTTAAAGTATTTTTCTTTTAAAAGTTCACTCCATATTTGATATACTTTTTTTACTTCTTGGTCTGTATATTTTGCTTTTCCGTTCATTAATCGATTACGATATTCAATTGGCTGGGTTCTTAGCAATAAATAATCCATCCAGAATTGTGCGGGCCAACGTTCTCTTGATCCAAGAGCAATCGGAGTGATTTTATTTTTTTTAAGTTTTTGGCAGACAGCTATAAACTCTTCCCAGGAAGTGGGCGGCTGAAGGCCATTTGCTTCAAATATCGTTTTATTGTAAAAAACCATGACAACAAATTGGGCAATAGGAAGTAGATATTTAGATCCATTATAGGTAGAAGCGGCTTTAATCACTGACGTTGAAAATTTTTTATCAAAATTTTCTTTTTCCCATAGGTCATCAATGGGAGCAAGTTTTTTTTGATCTACAAGATTTTGTACACGAGCACCTGCCCAATATGAAAAGAGTTCAGGAGGATTACCTTTGTCCAAGGTGGTGTGGATCATACTTTTAAATGCTTCATGGTCAAGGGCACGAGCTGAAACTTCAAAATCGGTCTGTTCTTTATTAACTTCTTCTATCATCTCCGAGATCCCTCCGCTTAGCGTCCCGGAATAGTAATGATAAAATCCAATTTTTTCTTTTGATTTCGTTGGTAGCGGGGGTTCAATTTGTTTTGGCTTTCCAATAGAAAAATATATTAACCCCGTGCATATTATAGCCAGGCTGACGGTAATAATAAGATATTTCAAGATACCCCCATGAGAAAATATATTGTAAAGCGAAGAATAAGAACTGCACTAAACATCTTATTGTAAAATAAGAAGATTACCTGGGTCTGTCAACGCTAAAGATCTTTAAATTTAGACTTATTATATTCCTTTTGTGTATTGAACATGAGTTGTGGGATGTATGACGTTTTTGAGCTCCTTTTTTGAATCAAGGGCTCCATGTATAAGATTTTCAAAAAGCCTAATTATTTTTAATTTATTTAAATTCATTTTTGTTTTGGTTTTTATATCTCTTAAATCAATGAAATAACTGGAAAAAATATCGGGTAAATCCGTAACAATATCTGTATTCAAGAAATTGTTACAATTATAGATACGATGATAATTCCCCTTTGTTTTTTTAATTAAAAAGGGCTCATTTTTTAAATGGGTAATGGATGAAGATTTATTACAGTTTTGAACACAATCCGCGTCAATGGCGTTTTTTTCACATCCAATCACCTGATGAT
This sequence comes from Desulfobacula sp., assembly GCA_018702715.1. Taxonomy (GTDB): domain Bacteria; phylum Desulfobacterota; class Desulfobacteria; order Desulfobacterales; family Desulfobacteraceae; genus Desulfobacula. The sequence goes on from JABIYQ010000240.1 coordinate 2,086, forward strand.
GTAAACATTGCCTGCTGGTCATCATTAAAATCGGATGATAGATACGATAGTATAGTTTGAAGTTTTCAGGACTGATTATACTTTTTATCTGATATTTGCTGATTTCATTTGAAATAAATGAGCCGCAGCTATTAAAATTCTCTTTTATGCATAAGAGACTAAATGAATTAACTATATTCAGATAGGGCCCTGCAATCCAGGGAATTTTCTTCTCATACGCTTTATAAGCGATTCCCGTATTATTTGTTACCAAAAGCTTGGGGTTCACCTGTTCAAGAAACTTTAAGGCAGCCATATAGTTTTCTCCAATTAAAACAGATGGAAACCAGGGAATTAATTTTTTGTTTTTTAAAAAAAAATCTATAAATTTTGACAATTCATTTTGCAGACAATCGGGTAGTTGGAAAAAAATATCTGTAGATGTATTATTGCAGAGGTTCGCATCATTTTTAGAGGAGATTAATACAGATAGAGTCGGGGGCTTTTTTATTTTGTGTTTGTTTAAAAAGGGGACCTCAACGGGCTCAAGTATTTCTTTTGAGTCCTTTAAAATGGATAAAATTCTATTTTTTATGAAAGTGATCTCCTTAAAGGGTATAAAAAAATCTTTTTCAATATTTTCTAATTCTAAATGCTGAAGACAATATTGAGTATCATTTATGGGTTTTAATCTTTCCAATAAAAAATTATACGTCAGGCATTTTGTAATAGTGTTCTTTTTTTTGAGGGCAAGGGGGGTTTTGGAAAATATAGTAAATGAAGAATCAGGGGTTCTTATCAATACTGTTAAAGGGGTGTTAAGTTTACCCGAGATACTTACTGTTAAAGGAACCTTATCTATATTTAATGATTTGATCTTATTTTTAACATCTGCTGTAATTTCTTTTTTTTCTTCATAAAGAGCAAGTTTGTCTTGCTCCAGTTTTTTTTGGGTCGAATAACTATTAATAACAGAAAGGTGTTTGATCGAATTATCCCGGGGGTTATCAATAAACATCTCTTTATTAATATCTCCTATTAAATAGCCATTTGAAAAATCCCGGTTAAAGACCTTATAAAGATCACTATTGTCCTTGTTTAGCGGAGTTTGATCATAAAAACGCTGGATTTGTTTTTTCCAGCAATTTACCACTGTGTAAACGTAATCAAGCCGTTTCATCCGTCCTTCAATTTTTATATAGTCAACCCCTGCGTCATACAATTCTTTTAGATCAAAATAGGCTGAGTTATCTTTAAGATTGAGGGGAAAATTATTTTTTTCCAAAGTAGATAAATACCGATCTCTGCAGGGTTGACTGCATCTACCTCGATTTCCTGAATTTCCGCCAAGAACAGAACTCATATAACAAATGCCTGAAAAAGAGATACAATAGGAACCATGGACAAAAACTTCTGTTAACATATCATTTTTATGCCCTTTTAAACTTAAGGCTTTAATTTCATTAATATTTAATTCCCTTGATAGATTCATCTGGGTGGCACAAAGTTTATTTAAAAATTCAATCTGGCCTTTATTATGGGTGTTCAGCTGGGTTGAAGCATGTATCTTAATCGTTTTAAAATACCTTGTTAATAGATAAAACAAACCTAAATCCTGAACAATTACCCCATCAATGTCTGTATGAACCAGTTTGTTTAACAGGGTGAAAAGAGAAGGGATTTCGCTTCCCACTATCAGTATATTAAGGGTTAAAAAAACTTTACAATTATTTTTATGCCCCAGATGTATAATCCCATTTAAATCTTTGAAATCTATGTTAGTGGCCCTGTTTCTGGCATTAAATTGATTCAACCCGCAGTAAATGGCATCTGCTCCTGCTAGAATGGCAGCTTTTATAGAATCAATATCTCCACCCGGTGCCAGTAATTTGATTTTTCTTTTCATAGAATAAATGGCCACTCCATTGTTTATTGAGAAACTTTAAAAATGAAGGGATTCATTTTTAATCATTTAACGTTTCATGTCTAAAATAACCATCTTTTTAAAAAAAGCTGCTTAACTTTTATTTATATCATGCAACTAGCAACCCGTGGCCGGAGCATAAGCCTTGAAGCACATGTTGTCTTATTAATGATGCGGCTTGATAAAATTATAGGCTTTTTCTTGTAAGCGTAGACATTTTTGTCCTTCCTGTCATTAGAAAAAGGGTTGTACCCTAAAGGGCAGAAACTTGAATATGGACAATTGCCTGTTCCAGTTTATTATTGTAGTTTATAGTTAGGGGAGGATATATGGAAAAAAAAGCCGTTTATGATACTATCGCAGAGCTCTATAAACAATCAAAAATGCTACCCTTCCGGCTGCATATTGAGCAATTTACGCTACTGAAACTACTAGGGGATGTTAAAGAAAAAACGATTTTGGATCTGGCATGCGGGGAAGGGATCTATTCCCGTAAAATAAGCAGCATGGGAGCAGCCCGTGTGGTTGGGGTGGATATCTCCCCCAAAATGATTGAACTGGCCCGGAAGGCTGGAACTTCCGGAAAAAGCGAATTCATTGTTAAAGATGTGGAGACTTTAGGCAAGATTGGGAAATTTGATATTGCGGTGGGGATGTACCTAATGAATTATGCTAAAACACCGAAGCAACTCATGCGCTTTTGCCGAGCCGTTGCAATTAACCTTAAATCCGGTGGTCGTTTCGTTGGGTTTAACGATTATCCCTATAATCCCCAGGAAAAGTATGGCACTTATGAAAAATACGGTTTTAAAAAGAGCACTGTTCCGGCTAGAAAAGAGGGTGATCCTATTACCTACTACATAACCACCCCGGATGGGCGAGAATTTCAATTTGACAATTTTTATTTATCGCCCGGAACATATGAAAAAGCCTTTAAACAGGCGGGATTCTCCTCCTTTAGCTGGGAAGGTCCCTGGCTTTCGAAAGAAGGCTCTATCAATTACCCGGAAGGGTATTGGGATGATTTTATGAACCATCCTCCCCTATGCGGAATGAGCTCCCGGAAAAATTAAATGTCCTTTGTGACCCTCTGTGTCAGGTCGCTTATTTTATCTTTGAAAAATTTTCAAGTTGCCAAGGAATAATTCATATTTCAAGAGTTTTACCTGAAAAGCGATTTTAAATTGTCTTTATTATTTTTATTAAGTATCACTTCAATCAATTAGAACAAAAGCATAACGGTTAGGGGTTTCAGTTTTTGATTGGAGCGGGATACAAGGCAACCCTAAGCCACGAACAGTTTTGTAGACATCAACACCGAAGCTCTGATCGCACGGCCGTATTTTAAGCGGTGTAAGACAGGGTTTACCAGAATCAATTTTGCAGGTTTTACACAAGTGACAGCAATGCAGGGCACAAGCAAAATAATGACCGTCCAGAAAAGCTACTTTTTCTATTTTTCTGGCGATATTACTTAGTTTGACATTGTCATGATGATGAATCAAAAGGATGCTTTGATATTCATGTATGGTCGCTTGAGCTTCCTCGAAACTAAGCCCCCTGGAACCACATTTAATTCGATTGGGTTCTGATTGATCTTCACAGCCCCATAAGCATTTTAAAATTGACCGACGATCAAAAACGATGTCATTAGGTGAAATAATTAATGCCTGCTCTGATTCATTTTCTTTTGCAATTTCGATGTATTTTTTCAATCTATCTTCTCCAGCTATTTTTAATATGGTTTTAAAACCCATAAAACATTAACCATTATTTCGTTGACAATATTTATATAAATCTATTACTATCATGTCAAACGATTCGTTTTGATGATCGCCATCATAAAAAGTGATAACATATGGAAATAAGTCACCTTCGGGTATTTCAAACGGTTGCAGAAACCGGTAGCGTTTCAAGTGCAGCTCATAATTTAAACTGCGTTCAATCAAACGTCACAGCACGTATCAAGGGTTTGGAAAATGAACTGGGATCAAAATTATTTTATCGCAAGCCAAGGGGAATGATAGCAACCCCTGCCGGCAAGATACTATTGGACTATGCCAAACAAATTCTTCATTTAGAAAGAGAAGCCAAAAAGGCCCTTCTGGATGATGATAAGATTCAAGGCCAATTGATGCTTGGTGCATTTGAATCCGTAGCTGCTGTTCGTTTACCCATTTTTTTATCCAAATACCACCGTCTTTATCCTGAAGTGGATATTTCACTGATCACAGGAACCAGTGCTGATCTTAATCAAAAAGTTCTTAATTATGAGATTGATGGTGCCTTTGTTACGGATGAGTACAGAGCAGCAAATATGAAATGGACTGAAGCATTTCGTGAAGAACTCGTCTTAATCTATCCCCCTGGAAACGAATCACCAGAAACAGCAGCTCAAAAAGGGGTATTGGTGTTTCCCAGGCCTTGTGCCTATAGAGAACGCCTGGAACTATGGTTTCAGAAAAAAGGATTAGCTCTTAATCAAAAAATGGAACTGGGATCGGCCGATGGAATGCTTGAATGCGTAGCAGCCGGAATGGGGGTGAGTATTCTTCCGTTCTCCTTGGTTGAAAAAGCATCAAAACTGGGTATTATCCGTGTCCATCGAATCGGAAAAAAAATAGAATCTGTACCCATTATGTTCGTCAAAAGGGAAGATACATTGATTTCAAAATCCTTAAACGCCTTTCTGGAATTGCTTGCAAACCAGGGTGTATAAGAAAACCCATAAAAAAATAAGCCATGGTCAACAAGGCCCCTCTTGACATTTTTTGCAACCCCTTATCAATCAAAGTATTTTTCATGGTAGCGGTTGAAAGTAGCAATAGCAATAAACAAGGATATCATGACAAAAGATAAGATCCTGTGCTGGTATGGCAAAGATCCCTTTGAAGCCGGAAAAACCCTGATGGAGTCTTCCGGGATATGGAAAAACTGGTCCCGTTCTGATCATATCGGACTGAAGCCAAACCTGGTGGTCGCTAAAAAGGCATCCTCCGGGGCAACGACTCACCCTGAATTCTGCGCAGGAATCATTACCTTTCTTCGGGAAAAGGGGTTTGGCACCATCAGTATCCTGGAAGGGTCCTGGGTGGGCGACAAAACAGAACTGGCGTTTAAGATCTGCGGCTATACCGATATTTCTAAAAAGTATGCTGTTCCACTGGTGGACCTTCAGTTGGATCCATCTGTTTTATGCAAAGGATCTAATGGAGAATATCGAATCTGCAAATCTGTTCTAAAATTGGACCGGCTCATCAACATCCCAGTACTCAAAGGCCATTGCCAGACCGCCATGACCTGTTCTCTAAAAAATCTGAAAGGCTGTATCCCTAACAAAGAAAAACAGCGATATCACCGGGAAGGCCTTTTCCAGCCCATAGCAGATCTCAATGAAATCCTTCGACCCGATTTGATCCTGGTGGATGCCCTACAGGGTGATCCTCATTTTGAAGAAGGCGGAAACCCCTTTACGCTCAACCTTTTTATGGCTGCCCTGGACCCGGTTCTTCTGGACACTTATGCCTGTTCCCTTTTGGGGCTAAAAGTATCAGACGTCCCCTATATTAAAAAAGCCGCCCTTTTAGGGGTGGGATCTTCGGCTCTGGGTGCCGGGACGCTGCATGCACTGAATAAAGGAAAAGACTTGGGCAGACTCCAGCGTTCACCGCTTGCCGCTGCATTTTCAGGTCATATTCATGAGAAAGGAGCCTGTAGTGCCTGTTTCGCCTCCCTGACACTGGCGTTGAAACAGATGCAGGAACAAGGATTGCCCCTACCTGAAACCGTGTGCATCGGCCAGGGCTTTAAGAAAAAAACTTCAGATGAACTGGGGGTGGGTGATTGTCTCTGTGGATGTTCTTCCTTTGTTCCAGGATGCCCTCCTGACCCCCATGAGATTTTCAATTACCTGAAAAATCAGTAAAGTCTTCATTTCAAACCACCTGGTTGCCTGGTATCTTGTGAATCAGCGTCAACTTCCCTGGCGAGAAACAAATGACCCTTATCAGATATGGGTATCAGAAGTGATGTTTCAGCCGTTTTAAGTATTGCATTTGGACACGCCCATGCAGTCGTCGATGGAAATGTTAAACGCGTTCTGGCTAGGATCTTTCAAATTGATTCCAAGGCTGATTCCAAGGGGTTGCAAGGTCTCAAACACGAGGGCCATTAAAAAATAATTAAAGATCAATTTGTGATAGTGTCAGGTGTTTTTTCGCATATTCAAGATGTAGTTTAGATTTAAAAAATAATTGGATGATATCGTTATCCAAAAGTCCTTTTCCACCCATTTGCTCAAGAATCATAACTATTTGGCTTAATTTCATGGAGTTTTTATATGGTCTATCCTGGGCCGACAACGCTTCAAAAATATCAGCAATGGCTAAAATTCGAGCCTGAATATTTAAATTTTCTTTGGTAAGCTTTAATGGATATCCTGATCCATCCAGTTTTTCATGATGGGCACCTGCTATGAATGGGATGTTGACAAGTTTTTTGGGCCAAGGCAGCTTGTTTAAGGTTTTTTCAGTCAGAGACGCATGGCTGTTAATGATATCCCTTTCATCTGATGTTAATGTTCCCTGTCGGATACATAGATTTTCAAATTCATTTTCAGTCAGATAGGACAACTGTCTTCCAGAAATAGGTTCTGATTTTGCATAAATTATTTTTAATTGATCAACAAGGCTATGGTCAAGGACTCCCTTGTTTGAATTGATACATGAAATTGTTTTAAGCTCTTTTTCCAGACGATCAATCTTATCATTGCAGTCATTGTTGATTTTAATGATTTCCTTTTGTTTTAAGGATTGATCAAATAGGGCCAGTTTTTTTTGAGCGGCTAAAAGTTTTTGATTTGTTTTAAATAATTCCCATCTTGTTTCAATGAGTTCAATTCTGTCATGAACGGTTTCTAATCGTGTGGGCTTGTTGATAATATGGTCTGGCGTGGTTATTTTCCCAGTGTCATGCATCAATGCCGCTATCCTGAGTTCATCCATTTGATCAGAAGAAAGAGTCGTGGTTTTAAATATCTTAGCATCCTGGTTTAATTTTTGGGCAATCATCATGCAAAGTTCTGTAACGCGTTGAATATGGCCACCCGTTTGTTTTGATTTTTCGTCGATTAGTACAGCAATCGCTTTAATAAATGCCTCAAAAAGATTTTTCATTTCAAGAATAAGAATCTGCTGGGTTAAAATAACAGATGCCTGGCTGGCTAATGCAGCAGCTTTTTCCTGATCATCTTTGCTAAAGGGAATTGTCTTATGGGTATTTTTAATGATGCCAGAAATCTGAAAGGGTTAAGGGTCTCCTTATTTGTAGCGATCTGGGTCACATCGATTTCAACCTTGATCGGAACCTGCGCGGCGTTTCTTTTTGAGCAGGAAGAGTTCCGGTTTAAAAAACTCTTTTACTTTTTAATGATCGCCCCCCTGGTTGTTCCCGGTGTCATCATCGGTATTGCACTGTTGTCCTTTGCAACCTCTCTGGGGACATTTCTGGAACTGTCCCTGGGACTCGATGTCCGGGCATTAAGTCCGGGGCTGTTTTTAGTGATTTGCGGGCAGTGTTCGTTTATTACAACATTTGTAACCCTGGTTATCATCGCCCGTTTAAAAAAGTTTGATCGAAGCCTGGAAGAGGCCGCCCTTAATCTGGGCGCTAAAAGACACCGGGTGATCTGGCATATTACACTGCCATACCTTCGTCCTTCCATTATCGGTGCAGCCGCCGTTGCATTTTTATTATCCTTTGAAAATTTTAATACGACCATGTTTCTGGTCGGGTCGAATGCCACCCTGCCCATCACCTTGTTTACACAGATTAAGGATGGTTCAACACCCGTTGTAAACGCGATTTCATTGTTGTTAATCACCTGTGTCTCCCTGTTCGCTGTTTTAAATTTTTATATCCAGAGAAGACAATCGGCTAAAGCGGCCAAATCCTGAGTTGCCACCATCCTGAAACAGGGTTCAATTTATAAAATTTTTGTGAGCGTCAATTATGAAAACAATCAATGAAAAAGTCGATGTTCTGGTTGCAGGTGGTGGAACTGCAGGACATGTTGCTGCCATTCAGGCTGGACGGGCTGGTGTTTTAACAGCAGTCATTGAAGCAGGCACTATGCTGGGCGGAACCATGACCTCCGGTGGTGTTTATATGCCGAATCATTACTACAGCCCCCAAGGTCCTGTTGTCCTGGGAATCGCATGGGAACTGTACAAAGAATCCATGGAGATTGAAGGACTTGCCATTCCTGACTATCGGAAAAGACGGCCAGTTGAGAATCCGGGCTACTACAGCTACATCAATATTCCGGTCTACGCCTCCGTGGCGGAAGCTGCAGCTGTTAAAGCAGATGTAAATATCCATTATCACGAATTTATCGGTGAAGTTAAGGCAGATGGTAATGAATGGGAAATCACCTCATTTGGCAGGGGCATAAAACGGATCACCCGGGCAAAGGAAATTATCGATTGTACGGGTGATTCTGATGTGGTTCGGGCGTTGGGCCTGGGGGTCCTGCGGGCACCTGAACGACAACCCGGCGCGTATCAGTATAAGATTGAAGGCATTGA
>JABIYQ010000398.1 GCA_018702715.1 Desulfobacula sp.
AAGGGAAGATGAAATCGTTATTCACCTTGATCCGGGCATGGCATTTGGTACGGGTACACACCCTACAACGGCCATGTGTATTCAATTGATTGAAAAATTTCTTGAACCCGGTTCAAGCTTTCTGGATGTTGGAACCGGCTCTGGAATTTTGATGATTGCGGCTGCCGGGCTTGGTGCAGGGCAGGTTACAGGAATTGATACGGATGAGGTGGCCATAGACGTGGCCAAAAAAAACCTTGATAAAAATAATATCGGTCCTGAAAATTACGATCTTTTGTGTACCACACTGGATAAAATTGGTCCTGGACCCTGGCGGTTTATTGCCGTAAATATTATAGCCCAGGTCATTGTCACCCTCCTGCCGGAAATATCAAAGCGGATGACAAAAAAAACCATACTAGTCCTCTCAGGAATTATCAGAGAAAGACAAAACGATGTTTTGTCGGCAATGAAGGCTCATACCCTTTATGTCATCCATGAAGAATACACAGACGAATGGGTATGCCTTGCCGTCAAAAAGAAAGCAAATAAATAAAATGGAAAATTTTATACCACAAAACAGATATTTAAAAATAAAAACCATTGACTCCCATACTGCAGGAGAACCGTTCCGCGTAATCACTTCAGGGGTATCGGAACCTGTTGGAAATACAATTCTTGAAAAAAGAAGATATGCAAAAAAACACATGGACGGCATCAGAAAAATTCTCATGTATGAACCCCGCGGTCATGCTGACATGTACGGATGTTTTATCACAAAACCTGTGACCAAAGATGCGGATTTTGGAATCCTTTTTATTCATAATGAAGGTTTTTCCACCATGTGCGGGCATGGCATTATTGCCATTGTGACCATTGCCGTTGAAACCGGGTTTGTAAAGGTCAAAACCCCGGAGCAAAAAATCAGGATTGATACACCTGCAGGTCTGGTGACGGCAATTGCCAATATGACAGGGGACAGGGTTTTGTCTGTAACCTTTAAAAACGTGCCCTCTTTTGCTTTGGAACTGGATGCTGTTGTTGATGTCCCGGGAATAGGGAAGGTTACCTATGACCTTGGGTTTGGCGGTGCCTTTTACGCCTTTGTCAATGCCCGTGATCTGGGTCTTTGCTGCACCCCTGAATATTTTTCCGAACTTGTTCAAAAGGGCAGGAAGATTAAAAATGCCATAATGGCCTCAAAAAAAATCATCCATCCCTTTGAAAAAGATCTGGGATTTTTATACGGCACCATCTTTGTGGATGATCCTGAACTTGAGAATATCCATTCAAGGCACTGTTGCATCTTTGCCGAAGGGGAAGTTGACAGAAGCCCGACTGGAACCGGTGTAAGTGCAAGGCTTGCCATTCTCCACAAACGAAATGAAATACAGCCTGGATACGATATTGTCATTAACAGTCTTATCAACACAAGTTTTACCTGTGGTATTGCTGAATTGACAAAAATGGGTGATTACGATGCCATAATTCCAAAAGTGACGGGAAGTGCATATATCACAGGCATACATGAATTCTTAATTGACCCGGAGGACCCCTTGAACCAGGGGTTTATTTTAAGGTAATACTTACATTAAAGAATATGGATCAACATCCACAACCAGCCTGATCCCTGATTTAGAAGTTATTTTCGGATGATCCATCATAGCTTTTACAAGGCTGTTCACCAGGACTGAAGAGGGACTTTTCACCAGGATCTGCCATCTGAACCGCGAGGAAATTTTCTGGATGGAAGCCTCAATGGGACCTAAAATCTGAACCATTGCCTTTTGTTTTCCCGTTTTTTCAAGCAATGCCTTAAGAGTCTGTGCAACCAGGACTGCATAGTCTTTTACTTTTGTAAAGTCACTGCCTGAAATCTTCAATTGAATCATCCGTGAAAAAGGAGGATACATCAATGCTTTTCTATAGGGCACCTCGTTTTGAAAAAACTCCATAAAATCCTGTTTTTTTGCAGCTTCAATAATAAAGTGTTCAGGATTATAGGTCTGCATAATTACTTTTCCCCTGCTTTGCCCTCTTCCTGCCCGACCGGCCACCTGGGCAAGAAGCTGAAAGGTTCTCTCCCCTGCCCTGAAATCCGGAAGACTTAAGGACAGGTCTGCGCAAATCACTCCCACAAGGGTAATAGAAGGAAAGTCATGGCCTTTGGCAAGCATTTGTGTCCCCACAATAATATCAACATTCCTGTTTCTGATGCTTTTTAATATTTTTATGGTTGTCCCTTTCCGGGATGTCGTGTCCTGATCCATCCTTGTAAGCCTTGCATCGGGGAACATCGCTTTCATCATGGATTCGACCTTTTCAGTGCCAAATCCCAATGGCTTTATTTTTGAAGAATTACAG
>JABIYQ010000083.1 GCA_018702715.1 Desulfobacula sp.
ATAAAAAATACGGGATAACCTGGGGCGAAGCAAAAAATCTTCTCCCAGTACTTCATTCCATATATCATTGACACGTTGTATCTTTGTAAAAAAACGATGGCCTCCGATATCGAAACGAAAATTGTTTCTCTCAACCGTGCGACTGATGCCACCCACCATATTATCTGCCTCAAAACAGATTGCCTCAATTTTTCGTTTTGCACTGTCATATGTAGCAGTAAGGCCTGCAGGTCCGGCACCGATTACAATGATTTTTTTTTGATTCATGTTTTTCCCACCTTTATCTTGAAAAACAGAAAATTCAGAATTTATTTCATGCCTTTTTTTAGAAAAATATAAAATGAATATTTTTCTAAGATTTTATTTTCCCAGAAGATATTACTATTTTTGTATATCTATTCTGAAAAGTTTTTTTGAGCCGGCCGTTTATCAGAATTAGATTTTTTAATCTGTGCTGGTTTGAAAAGAAGATACCGGCGCATAAAAAAATTCCAAAATAGAACAACAGCAGTGGATATGATTTTTACAATCTTATAATCACCCACGACGGGTGTGAAAATTGTTAAAATACCTTCAGTAATCAGAATGCCAAAAAGACCAACAACACAAAAGATGCTGCTTTCAATCCTTTTATTTGTAAAAACACGATATTTAAAAACCCACTTAACACAAAGCAGATAGCTGAATATTAAAGAGATGATAAAAGCGATTGGGGCGGACACAAGGTAATGAAAACCGACAATCTCTGTAAAAAAAACCAAACAAGAAAAATCAATTACAAATGCTAATCCACCAACAACTATATATCTTATAAAATCAGCTATTACCCGCATCTAATTTTCCTTTAGCAAGAAAGTATCATTTTTTTATCCTTCTTTCGTTATTGTTTTTTTGAAAAGCAAGTAATTTTTTTTCGCTAAACACATAAATTGCAGGGTTTATTTTAAACCCTAATGTCTGGTTTTTATCACAGAATCAGGCCATAAGATAGCCCTCCTTCTTTGGTCATATTCAATGGCCGGTTTTCGATTAAAAACAATACCAGCTCCTTAAAGTATAGACCACTATCATGGTTGGGCAAAGTGAATATTTCAGCTCTATAAATTTTTTTTAATTTCTTGATTTCTTGACAAAAAGCACTTACTTATCCTACCATAATTTTTTTGACCAAATTTGGATGCTAAACATGCCTCCTCAAACATCTGGAGTATTGTTATTAGTAACGCAAATGATTTTTTAGGTGATATTTCATTGAGAAAATTCTGTGACAATTAAAATTGAATCAGGCCTTCTTGTCCTATTTTTAAAATTTTCTTTATTCTTTTTTTTCATCGTGTTTGGAACTCTTTTTGTTACCTGGCCGCCTATCAGTGATCTTTCAGATTCTGATCTGTTTTTTCATATCAATGGCGGTAAATATCTTTTTGAAAATTTTACAATTCCTGACAGTTCATTTTTTTCTTTCATCCTTCCTGAAATATCATGGGGCAACTATTACTGGTTATTCCAGGGCATTGTCTATTGGGTCTATAAAACAACGGGATTTCAAGGAATTGCCCTTTTGAGGGCATTCGTTTTTCTTTTAACCATCGGGGTGGTCCAATTATTTTTTCTTGAAGGGTATTCAAAAAGATCTCCCCAGGATCGATGCATTGCCATTGCCTGCTTTTGCCTTGTGGTTTTTTCGATCTATCCAAGAGCCCTTACACTCGTTCGGCCTCAAATGTTTTCCTATTTTTTTATCATCATTTTTTTATATATAATTGAGTATAAGAGAACTTTTTTTTGGGTTTTACCAATCTGTTCAATTTTATGGGCCAATATTCACGGCATGGAATATCCTGTCTGGTTTCTCATTGTGGGTGCTATTTTGGCAGAGCAGATGATCCTGGGTGTTTTTAAAAAAACCAGGCTAAATCCATTGTCAAAAACTCAGAGGAGCATATTGATCAGCATTTTTTATTGTCTGTTTCTCACACCCCTTGGAATAGAACTTTTCAAACTTCCGTTTTCCCACTCGCCTTTTTTTAATCAGATCATCGGTGAAATGATGCCTTTTTCCATGATTCGATTTTTTACGATCTCTTTTTCAACCCTGAACGGTTTCTGGTCTTTTGTTCAAAACCTGGTAATCCTGATTTCCTTGGCCTCTGTTTTGATTCTGTTCACCCGCAAAAAACTGCGTATTTATCATCTGTTTTTATTTTCAGGGGGCTTGCTGCTGCTGCTCAAAGGACAGCGCTTTATATATGAGGCCATTCTATTGTCAATACCGGTTTTAAAAACTGGAGTTGATGAATTTTGTAGTCAACAAAAAAAATCATCAACTGCCAAATCCTTTGGGATTTTATTCTTTCCACTTATCGTCCTGCCCGTTGTAATATTTTTTTCCCATAGTAATATGCGACCCGCCTTTCCAATATCATTCACTTCAGTTCCCACAGGTATTGTGACTTTCTTAAACCATCTGAATGTAGGCGGCAGGGTTTTTAACTATCACAATGACGGCGGGTACTACCAGATGGGTTTAAGTCCCAAGTATAAAATTTTTCTCGACCTTGAACTTTCAATATTTTCAGAAACTGACCTTTTTATCAGCTCCAATGCTTTGACAAACCAGGAAATTTTTGATCAGTTTATCAAGAAATATGACCCTGATTTTGTGACGGCTCCCTTGAATCTGCTTGTTTATAATAAATTTCTTCTGAAAAATACAGAAACCAAACCCAATGATTTTGAACAATTTGTCCCGGTTTTTTTTGATGACAAAGAAATGCTTTATGTTAACAAGCTTCATTTTCCTGAAATTGCAAACAATTATGAGATTAAAAAAGCATTCCCGAAAAAACTTGTCGACCTGGATTATGACCTAATTTCCAAGGAAGAGCGTCAGGCTCTGTCCCTGGAACTTGAAAAGATAAATAAAATTTATCCCAAAGGCCTTTCTGTGAGTTTTGTACTCTGCAATTTTGCGCTGCAAAAAAAACAGCCGGACAGGGCAATGGAGTTTGCTAAAAATGCTATCTTGGACCATCCGGCAGCTTATCTTGGTTATTCAATGAAAGGGCAAACTTTTATGGCTCTGGATGCATATCAAAATGCCATTGTATTTTTTAAAAAAGCCTTGAAAAAGCAGAACGGGTTCATGGACAAAAAGGTTCTGAACAATCTTTATCAGGCTTATCTAAAAAACAATGATCATAAAAATGCTTACAGAATCTTGAAAAAAACTGTCAATATTTTTGCCCATGAGACAAGTCCTGAAGATCTTTATAACCTTGGGGTTTTGGCCATTATCCTTAAAGAAGGGGAAAAAGCAGATACCTATCTTGAAATGGCACGCTTGAAATCCGGTAAAAAGGAGGATATGGGATTAAACCAGAAGATTGATGAACTGATAAAGCTTCGAAACCAGCCGTTAGATAATTGAATAACCCTAAAAAATATCAAATCCAATAGATATTAGTTGTCGCAATTTTTAATCCTTTTTTAACAATTCTTCCGGCCACTTATCCTTAACCCCTTCTTCTCCTGTATAATATGACACCTTTGATCCTTGTTCAAATATATCAAAGGCAGGTAGAATGTTGATTTTTCCTGAATCAGGGTATTCGCATACATCAATGTTGGCCTTGGTGCGCAGATCTAAGTAGATTAATGGGTCATCACTATGATTGTAAAGTTGATGGGCTCCCAAAAGTCCTTCCTCAAAAAATATAATATCCCCTTTTGATATTGTCTGATACCCTTTTTGTGAACGTAAAGTGGCCTCCCCTTCCAAAATAACAAACAGTTCCTCAGCATTACGATGAGAATGGTATGGATAAGAAAACTTACCTGGAAATAACGACTTTATATCAAAATGCAAATACTTTGATTTAGAGATTTCTTCTAAGGGCAAGCTCGCCTTCCAGGAAAAATCTTGTATTGGTGATTTATTTTTCTTTAATTCTATTTTGGAAAGTCTATGTATCAAAGGCATTTATCTATCCTCCTGTTAATAATGAATTATATTGTTTGTTTTATTTATTATTAAAAACACATGATAAAATAACACTTACGGGCTATCAAAATACTCATGAGCTTGCAATAGTATTCTTAGAAAAGCCCGAGAGATTAATATCCTTTTTGAAAAAATGATATTATCAAATTCCCTTATTGCAACTTCTGCCCCACTCAAATCCACCATCAAATTTTCATTTACCGGCTGGGCCATGGGGTTGTGCACTATCCCTGGCCATCAGCAAGGTGCCGGATGCAAGGCGACAAGGCGTGACGAGTGAGGCGTATAAGTCATACTCCGCAGGGAGGAACGACCGCAGTCAACGCAGCAGGTGGTACCTTGATGGTGGATCAGGGCCCATGATTTTGATTTACTTTAGTGCCTGTGGTCTTTATAATGCCGCTTTGTGAATAGAAGAAATTGCGCCTGTGTTGGATGAAACGTGTTTTGCCGTAGACGACTACAGCTACAGCCTTGCTGTCTTGAATATGAGGGTTTCATGGCTTTCGCAACATTAGGGTTTATAGTTAATTTGATCAATGTATTTTAAAGCGGTGTAAAATGTTAAGTAATGAGGCATTGGCTGTCACCTGCGGCCTTGGCAGCGCTGTGACATGGGGTGCAGGAGATTTCAGCGGTGGTTTTGCTTCGCGCAAAGGTAATGTTCTGGGAGTGATTCTCATTTCCCAATTTGTGGGCGGTGTGATTCTGGCGAGTATAGCCCTATTAATCTCGGAAACTATCCCCCCTTTTGAGTCTATTTTTTATGGCGGCCTTGCAGGTATTTTCGGCATCCTTGGACTTATTGCTCTTTATAAAGGATTAGCCCTTGGCCGTATGGGCATTGTTGCCCCCTTGTCTGCTGTTTTGACAGCACTTATGCCCATTGGGTATACTGCCATCCATGAAGGTATTCCTAGCATAACCCAGTCGCTTGGGTTTGTATGCTTCATGGTTGCAGTGTGGCTGCTCTCTTCTGCCAAGGCCGAATTCAGGATGACCCGGAATGAATTTTTTCTGTCCTTTGCAGCGGGTCTTGGGTTTGGATTTTTTTTTATTTTCATTGATAAAGCAAATGATTTAGCTATTTTCTGGCCCCTGGTGGGAGCTCGGTTGGCCTCGGTTTCCCTGCTGCTCTGTTTTATATTAATTATGGGTAAGCCGGCAAAACCTTTGAGCGGGCAATGGATTTTAATTTTAATTACCGGCGTCCTGGATGCGGCTGGAAATAGCCTTTTTTCCATGGCTGCACATCTTGGTAGACTGGATATTGCAGCCGTTTTAGGATCTTTATATCCTGCTGCAACCGTTATTTTGGCCTGGTTTTTCTTAAAAGAGCGACTCGGCCTGAGGCAGTGGGCAGGGATATCTGTTGCTTTTCTTGCTTTAACTCTTATTTCTGTTTAGGACCGCAAAGTTTATAACTTGAACGAAATTGCTTGTCTTTTGGCCCATCTACTTTGTTGCATCAAAGGCCGAATACGTATAGTATGCAACCTTTAATGCGCCTTGTATATGGGGCCAAAATCCTGC
>JABIYQ010000280.1 GCA_018702715.1 Desulfobacula sp.
ATATTCTGGAAAAACAGTTTAAAGCCTTAATGAAAGATGGCAAATTCATGGCAGGCGGTTTTGAAAATGATGGCGGGGCCGTGAAAGCTCCGGATATTCTTGATGAAAGCCTGAAAGGCAAAATCAATGCTGCCGGCTTTGAAGCCACGGCAATCACCGCAGCCATAAGTTTTGAACAAAAAGCCATTAAACTATATACTGAAAGGGAAAAAGAAGCCGTGGATCCCGAAGAAAAAAAAATGTACCACTGGCTTTCAGTTTGGGAAAAAACCCATTTAAAAAAACTGATGGCCCTTGAAGCATCCTTGATTGAAAACATATGGAATGACAACAGCTTCTGGCCGTTTTAAATTTGTTTCAATACTTTGGCCATCTCTACCACTGGTAAGGGTTCAAACGGTTTTCCCGGAATCAGGTTTAAAATTTTCTGGGGCATGCCCCGGTATAAAAGACGGACCCTTATCGTATCATCTTTCTGGGGTACAAAAGGCAGATCTATGTTTTGGGTAATGGTCTGTTTTGCCTTTATTCTGTTATCTTTGAGAACCTTTTTGGCCTTTGCAATATTAATGACTTCGTTTCCTTTTTCATCTCCAAAAACAGTCCTGAAAATCATGGCATCTTCGGGCAGCTCATGCCTTTCATTTAAGACGCCTGCCTGAAAGCTTATGCTGCCGGTTTTATCTTGGATGGTAATTTCAAGCCATACCTGTCGAAGATCACCCACCCCTGTGGGAATCGAATGTCCGGCACCGATATTGGTCACCATAATATTCAACTTTTTTTGCTGGATCAAGGATGTATCAACCTTTAGGCTTGCAGCATTTTGAAGCCGTTCAACTGCCATCTGAGTCTTGTCCTGTCCATCAAAAATGCCTGGAACCGATGAATTGCCTCCCACAAAATAATGAGTAAAAATATGGGGTCTTTCATCACTGTAATCTGTTGCAGAACCCGGATTTTTAGGTCTTGGAGTGGAGCCTGTGGAAGGGATGCCCGGTCGCTGGTACATGTGGCAACCTTGACATTCAATCCTTTTTTCAGGGTCTTTTGAATTATAGGGGCTGTTTTTCCATTCAGTATAAGTGGTTTCGATATCAGTTCCAAACGCCACATGCTTTACATCATGACAGGTTCCGCAAATTTGTGACCGGGTATGCAGATCAGAAAACTGTGCTTCATGAAAATCAGGTGCTGCATCATCAAAAGGGCCGTACTTTATTCCCGGATCGTCTTCACCATTACCCGGCTTCAGTACAAGACCATTATTATACATCTGTTTTACGCTTGTAACAGAATGGCAGTAATCGCACTGGATACCAAATGTGGCTATTTCAGGTGTCTTAGACAAATCGTCTGAAATCTTTTCAGGGAACCCGGTGAGGTGTCCCACTGGCGTATGACATTTTACACAGGATTCAGCCTCTTTTATTTCTCCTTCATTTATCAGACCTTTTCGAAGAAATTGGGACACCCGAAAATAAACAGGATCTTTATGGGCCAGGCAGTGCATTGAGTTTTCCCATTGTTCAAAAATTTCACCATGACACCCGCTACAGATTTCAGGAGAAATAAATTGATCGATATGAATTGTTTCTTTGGATGATGCAAAACAGATTTCAGCAAAAGCAATGGCAACAATTGCTGACAACATCAAAAATAATTTAAGCCTTGTTGTTTTATATTTCAACATTTT
This sequence comes from Desulfobacula sp., assembly GCA_018702715.1. GTDB lineage: Bacteria > Desulfobacterota > Desulfobacteria > Desulfobacterales > Desulfobacteraceae > Desulfobacula. The sequence goes on from JABIYQ010000280.1 coordinate 1,697, forward strand.
CTTTCCTCATTTAATAATTCCCCTGGGATATTCTTTGGTTTCTCCATCTAAAGTAAGGACCGTCCAGTTCCCGTTTTCTTCTTTTGCTGTAACCAGACAGTCAAGCCTTGTTCCATCATTAAATGTGATAAAGCAGACCCCTGACTCATTTAAGGTATTCACCTGAACAAATTTTTTATCCCTTGCGATTTGCCGAAAGACCTGAGCCGCCTTTTCAATGGCAATGATCTTGTTATATTCATCTTCATCTATTTTCTTAATTTCTTGTCTTAACGCATGGATCTGATTTTTCTGGTCTGCAATCTTAGAAATAATATTCTTTATTTCCGATTTATCTTCTGATGGTATGGAGACAAGGATCTGTTTATGCAACTCCATATCCGTTTCAATAAAATTAATTTTTTGTAATAAGCCTTTTATATTTTCACTCATATATCACTCTTCTTTTTAATTATCCAATCTGCCCCACCGGCAGGTTATTTTTTATTGATTCAGGACTGGCAAAGGCTTGCTTTTTGTGCAGCCTTTTTATTACCTTTTATAACCCATTCCATAAATCTGACCATAATATTTTTTTTCTTTTTTGTATCTTTCATAAACGTTTACCCTTTTGGATTATAATACCTTTTTTTAATTTCTTCAAAATTTTTATTCATTTGGGTTCATCATTGCTTAAATGATTTAATCATCGGACAAATTCATTTGTTTTAAACCAAAGTTCATAAATTACCTGACCTAAGCGCGTTTCTGGAAGCCCTGTCCACAAGTGTAAAAATTCTATCTATCTCATTTTTTTGATTGGACACCTTATGACCACGCACTTTAACAAATTCGCAGTCCAATTGATCAATGACCCTATAAAACTCTTGATACAATTTATAATTTCTGATTTGTTTATTCTTCTTTGATTGATAATCATTTCTCTCAAACCGGTCACGTCTTTGTTGCAAACCTATGATATTTTGAGAATCCGTGTATACGATGACTTTTTGCCCCTGTGCCTGAATATCATCTATTGCCCATAAAAATGTCTGCAATTCCAATTTTGTTGAAGAGGTCTGCTCAAATCGTTTCAGTTTTACTTTTGTTTTCAACGAATCCAGGCAATTCCCTTGTTGGCTTACTGCCAGATATGCCCCATATCCAATCTTTGTCTTGGGATTCACACTCCCGTCTGTAAATAGTATCAAATCAGCTATTGGTCCGTCTATTGGTCCACCTATTGATCCGTCATGGCAAGTTTAACACCAAGAAGTGCAAATGTTGCAGCAAATGATCGTTGCAGCCAAACAATAACCCTTGGTGAGTTAATGACGTGTCTGCGAACTGAATTGGCCAAAACACCATACAAAATAAAAACAATTAAGGTCATACCCATGAACACGATGCTCAGAAGTAACATATCAAACATTGGAGATATTGTGTTTGGATTGACAAACAATGGCAGAAAAGCCAGAAAAAATATCGACAGTTTAGGATTGAGGATATTGATTAAAAACCCTTTCATGGTGATTTGCCAAAGGCCATTCTTTGAGGAAGGCGTATTAAATTTCATGGCACCTGTATCACGCCACATTGACCAGGCAAGATAAAGTAAATAGGCGGCTCCGGCAAATTTGACACATTGGAAGGCAACAGCACTCAAATGAAGGATGGCAGACAAACCCAGTATGCTTGCCGTAAGATGCGGGATAATGCCGGTTGTACAGCCGAATGCTGCAGCTATACTTGCCCGCCAGCCAAGGAAAAGGCCTGTTGACACCGTATAGATCACTCCTGTTCCAGGTATCAGAACCACGACAAGTGATGTTAGTAAAAAATCTGTACTGAACATTTTTTAACCCCTTTAAAATTTATAAATCAAAAGTTTATAAACTTTTAAAAATTATTATTTTGAAATCATGGTGTTAATTATATGGCGGTCGGTTTCAAGCATGCCCTTTGTGGCAAGTTCGCCAATATTTTTAACCGTCTGATCCACATCCTCGTCAATAATCCCATCTGTTTTGGTGGCATAACTGCCATCAATGGCCAGCAAAGCACAATAGACAGCTGAGCTGACACCTGCGGATACTTTAAGAGCGCATCCCTGTTTGGCTCCATCACATATCATACCAGTGATGCTGGCAGCCATATTTTTTATGGTGCCGCCGATTTGGGACTGATCACCGCCTAAAAGATAGCAGACCCCACAGGCAGCTCCTGTTGAAGCGGTCAGGATGCCGCACAATGCAGTTAGCTGACCGATGTACTGCTTAATGTAAATGGCCATCAAATTACTGAGTATAAGTGCCCGGATTAATTTTTCCTCAGAAGCGCCTGTCTTTTGCGCCACTGCAACCACAGGAAGAATAGTGGTGATCCCCTGATTGCCACTGCCTGAATTACTCATAACCGGCAAATCACACCCGTCCATCCTGGCATCGGATGCAGCAGCAGTAAGCGACATGGCATGGGATGCCAGATCATCGGCAATAAATTTTCTCGTAATATTTGTCTTTATTGTTATTCCTGTTTTAAGGCCATATTTTCCTGTCATGCCTTCTTTTGAAATAGCTTTATTGAGTTTGACACCTTCCATGATAAACTCAAGTTCATCAAGGGGCGCCTGACTTGCAAATTCATAAACCTTTGCAACACAAAGATTGATTTTTGTATTGGCTTTTTCCGTGACAGAAGGTGTTTCAAGTCCCTGAAAAATAGCCTTTCCATTTTTTTCAACATAAATAATATTGGTATGACGATGGGAAATGATGGTTCGGCAGGTCTGGTCTTTAGCCATACATATGCTTTCAATGTATAATTTATCGGTCCCATCTTTAATCTTGATCTCAACCTGTTTTTCATCCACCATCCAACGAGCGGTTTTAAGGTTTTTATCATTCACATGCTTGAGAACCTCAAGCCCGTCCTTTGAATTTCCACACACAGCTCCCAGAGCTGCAGCAATAGGCAGGCCAACCATACCCGTGCCGGGAATACCCACTCCCATGCCGTTCTTACAGATATTGCTGCTGACAAAGACCTCTATTTTTTCCGGCACCATTCCAAGGGCTTCCCTTGATTTGGCTGTTGCCAGTGCAACTGCCACAGGCTCAGTGCAGCCAAGAGCCGGAATAACTTCACGATTTATCAGTGCGATGATTTCTTGTCTTGCATCTTTGTCCAGCATGGTCTTCCTTTTTACAAAAAATTAATGTAATTGTTTAGCCCGTTAAAAGACTTTATCTCAAAGCCCTGTCTGATGGATATTTGCAGGAGGTTAAGCGTTTAGCATCGAACAAAAATATCTATCAGACAGGGCGGTTCCAAACATAAGAGCTGAGTAGTTACAAATTAATTTTTTACTCTGTATTTCAATAAAACATAGTTTTGATCAATTTTTTCCATATCCATCAATTCCAATCTCTTGTCCAGGCTTTGGTTAAATAATGAAAGCCCTTTACCAAAAAGTCTGGGTACAATCGTGACATGAACTTCGTCTATGAGATTTTTTTTCATGAAAAGTGTGTTTACAACCGACCCGCCAATGAGTGCTACAGATTCAAAACCCTGGGTATTAAGGTCATTTAAAATCTCTTCAGGTGTTTGACTGGTAAATATTAAATCCTTGTTCCGGCTTGTCCTTTTTTTATCCCTTGTTGTTTTATCCCGTGTCATGACAATATTTTTTCGTTCCGGCAATACTTTCCCAATGGTGTCAAATGTTTTGGAGCCCATGATAATGACTCCTGCTTCCCGGGTTAAATGGACAAAATATTTCTTGTCCCCTTTTCCAGTCCAGTCTATTAATTCCATGGAATTTCTTGCAATCATCCCGTCTGCTGTAACAGCCATTATGAGTATGACTTTCATTCTTTTTTTTATCCTTTATATTTGTCTCAGCCGCCGGTCTCTCAGTCATTTGGCCATTTCATATTTTTATCTTCAACAAAATAACAAAATCTGTCCCAGTTCAGTTCTTTTTTTGAAATCGGGCATCGAAGGGTAACTTTGGTGTCACTTAAATTCACTACTTCCCAGTCGCCGGATCTTCTTGATCCATCAATATTTATCTTTTGTCCCACCTTAAAAGGATATGGTTTAAATATTGTCACATGATGTTCCATGGCATTTGCTCCCTATTTTTTTTGAAAACTCTTTTTTTAATGATTTCCGATCATTTTTGTGGGATCCACCCATTGATCAAATTGTTCTTCTGACACAAGTTTCATTTCAAGGGCTGCCTGCTTTAAGGTCTTGTTCTCTATATGGGCTTTTTTTGCAATTCTGGCTGCCTGATCATAACCAATATGGGGATTTAATGCCGTCACCAGCATGAGCGATTGTTGCAGATATTTTTCAATATTTTCACAATTGGGTTCTATGCCTTCCACGCAATTATTTGCAAATGACACTGCTACATCTCCCAAAAGCCGTGCTGACTCCAAAAAATTGTAAATAATAACCGGCTTAAATACATTGAGCTCAAAATGTCCGTTTGAACCGCCAATATTAATGGTAACATCATTGCCCATGACCTGGGCACACACCATAGTCAACGCTTCTATCTGTGTGGGGTTAACTTTTCCCGGCATGATGGAGGACCCGGGTTCATTTTCCGGCAGCAAAAGTTCTCCTATGCCGCACCGGGGTCCCGAGCCAAGTAGTCGGATATCATTGGCAATTTTCATAAGACTGACTGCCAAAGTTTTCATTGCCCCGTGGGTGGCAACAATGGCATCATGGGTGGCTAAGGATTCGAATTTATTGGGTGCTGTCACAAATGGAACCCCTGTCAGGTCAGCGATGGCAAGGGCCACTTTTTTGTCGAATCCTTGGGGTGAGTTCAGGCCTGTTCCCACCGCAGTACCCCCCATTGCCAGCTCGCGCAAATGTGGCAACGTCAGTTTTAATGCTTTAATGCCATAATCCAGCATGGATGTATATCCTGAAAATTCCTGTCCCAGTGTCAGCGGGATGGCATCCATCAAGTGTGTACGGCCAATTTTTACAATCTTTTTCCAGTCACGGGTTTTCTTTTCCAAAGATGTTTTCAATGCCTCCAGGCAGGGAATGGTATGATCTGTTATAATGCTGGTGGCCGCCATATTCATAGCTGTTGGAAAGGTATCATTTGACGATTGAGATTTATTGACATCATCATTGGGATGAATAAGACGCTTTGACTTGCCCAGTTCGTTGCCCAGCAACACATGCGCCCTGTTGGCAATGACTTCGTTTACATTCATGTTGGACTGTGTACCCGACCCGGTCTGCCAGACCTTCAGGGGAAAATGATCATCAAGGGTGCCGGCAATAATTTCATCACAGATCTTTTCAATGATATCTTTTTTTTCCCCGGACAGAACGCCTATGTCATAATTCACAAGGGCAGCCGCTTTTTTCAATATCCCAAAGGCCCGGATTATCTCCAAAGGCATCTTTTGGCTTCCGATTTTAAAATACTCTAAAGACCTCTGGGTCTGTGCGCCCCAGTACTTATCAGAAGGGACATGAATCTCACCCATGGTGTCTGTTTCTATTCTTGTCTTCATGAAAATCTCCATGCATTTTCTGTTATGGATACACAAAAGATCTTAGTTTTGAATTGCTTTATAGTAAAGTCAGCAAATATCTAATGCACAGCTTATCATTTATTCAAAGAGGAGCTTAAGATTTAAAAAATTTTCAGGTTTGTGGACAGACACTATTATAGGTCAAATGAACGACTGAAAAGATCTGCAATCGCTTTTTTGCCTTCCTCGGAAAGATTTCGGGTGCCCGTACCGCAAAAGGTTTTATGCAAAATCTTAGGATCGTCTTCCTTCCATTCATTTTCCCCCCATGTATACCACTTATTTTCTTTTTGATCAAAAACACTTACGGGCCTGTTAAAAAATTTGGCAAGTTCAACACCCCATCCCGTTCCGCCTTTAACCGTTTTATCAGACTGAATCCAGCCAATTGCAAACACCTGATACCCCTTATTCACCATATGAAAAATAGTCTGAAAAACTTTTCTAATTTTATCTGCCTGTGCATATCTCCTGCCCATTCGTACAGAGACTATCTCCATACTAATATTGCCCTTTTTCAACTCTGCATCACTCAGCATGGTAATATTCTTGTCCCTGGAACACTTATGCCCTTCAAATGAAAAATTGATTTCATTGATACCATACTTTTCCGCGCATTCACCAAAATACTCTTCTGCGCCTTTAAGCCCGCCACTGTAAATACTATAGTTTTCATTACTCATAATTATTATGTCTCCTTTTTAATTCAATCACAAAAGATCCGCGTAAAAATCATTGCCTTTATCGTCAACAATGATAAAGGCTGGAAAATTTTCAACTGTAATCATATATACTGCTTCCATACCCAGTTCCTCATATTCAACCAGCTCGACCTTCTTAATAAAATCTTTTCCAAGACGGGCGGCGGGACCACCCGGGGAACCCAGGTAAAAACCTCCATATTCCTTGCAGGCATCTGTTACTTGTTGACTTCTGTTTCCTTTTGCCAACATGATCATGGAAGCTCCCTCTTTCTGAAAGATGGGCACATAGGGGTCCATTCTTCCGGCCGTTGTAGGGCCAAATGATCCTGAGGCTTCTCCCTGCGGAGTTTTAGCAGGGCCGGCATAATAAACAATGTGGTTTTTCAGATATTCAGGCAGGCCCTTACCGGCTTTAAAGCGCTCCATGAATTTTGCATGGGCAATATCCCTTGCCACAATAATTTTACCGGTCAGGGACAATCTTGTGGAAACCTGATACTTGGAGAACTCAGCCCGGATCTCGTCCATGGGTCTGTTCAGATCAATCTGGACAGCCGCTTTCATTTCAGGTTCATTTTGTGGCAGGTATTGGGCCGGGTTTTCTTCAAGTTGTTCCAGAAAAATCCCATCTTTTGTGATTTTACCTTTTATCTGGCGATCGGCAGAACAGGAAACACCAAGACCAATGGGGCATGATGCCCCGTGTCTCGGTAAACGGACCACCCTGATATCAAGAGCAAAATGTTTACCGCCAAACTGAGCGCCCAGTCCAAGTCCCTGTGACCTGGCCAATACTTTTTCTTCAAGTTCAATGTCTCTGAAGGCATGGGCCGTGTCACTGCCCTGGGTAGGCAACTCATCCAAATACCTGGCTGAAGCAAGTTTCACAGCCTTTAAATTGAGTTCTGCTGAAGTTCCACCTATGACAAAGGCAATATGATATGGTGGACAAGCCGCAGTTCCAAGTCCTTTCATCTTTTCCAACATGAAATTAATCAGGGTCTCTTCAGTGTTCAATACTGCTTTTGTCATCTGAAAAAGGACTGTTTTATTTGCAGATCCCCCACCTTTGGCCATGAACAGGAACTTGTATGCTTTCCCCTGAACTGAACTAATATCAATCTGGGCAGGCAGGTTTGTCTTTGTATTTATTTCCTTGTACATGGTAAGGGGGGCATTCTGGGAATATCTTAAATAATTTTCAGTATAGGCCTGAAAAACCCCTTTGGACAACTCTTCTTCATCATTTGTCCACGTCCAGACCTGTTGACCCTTTTTTGCCATTATTATGGCTGTTCCCGTGTCCTGGCACATGGGGTAAACCCTGTCTGAAGCAATAACAGCATTTTTCAGCAATTCCAGAGCCACATAGCGATCATTATCGCTACTTTCGGAATCATCAATTATCTTTTTTAGACTTTTTAGATGTTCCGGCCGGTAAAGATGGGCCACATCTTTAAATGCCTGGTTTGAAAGCTGAGTTATCGCCTGCGGTTCCACCATGAGCATTTCTTTGCCTTCAAACTCTTTTATCCTGATATGTTCTTTGGTAAGAAGCCGATATTTCGTTATATCTTCTCCCAAAGGAAACAGGGTCTCATATTTAAATTCACTCATTTTTTTAACCTCATAATATATTTAGTGCCTGACCAAAAAACCCTTGTTTGGATGAAAAGTTACCCATATACAAGGCGCAAAAAATCTTGAAACCGGAGTGTACTA
>JABIYQ010000400.1 GCA_018702715.1 Desulfobacula sp.
GATGAGTATTTTTTTAAAATCAGGTCAGATAGCCCTTGCCAGCTGGATTATCTTGCCAGGAAGTGGCGCAAAACCTATGGAGATAAGGCTGAACCCCTCTATTTGCAACTGTTTTAACTTGGCCCATAAGAGCCGCACCCATTTGAAACCGGCCTGTTTTATTTTGAACAGCACCTGTAAATGCCCCTTTAACATGACCGAACAATTCACTTTCAAGAAGATTTTCAGCCAGGGCACTGCAATTGACTTTTACAAAAGGTTTTTCTTTGCGTGGACTGTTATAGTGAATGGCATGGGCCACCAGTTCTTTGCCCGTTCCGGTTTCACCGGTAATCAAAGCAGTACTGTCTGTTTCTGAGAGATTTTCAACAAGCGCATACAGTTTTTGCATCCTGCTGCTTTTCCCAATGATTCTGTGAAATTGATGACGTTCTTTTAATTGTCGTTCTAAATTTGTAAGCTTTGTGATGTCTCTGACAACAAGCACCATTCCAGGTGACTTGCTGCCACCTTGCCTGAGCGGTGAACCCGTTAAAAGTACCACTTGCCGGTTCTGCTCAGAATGCCGGCATTCAATTCTAACTTCTCCAATTGTTTTTTGGGTCTTTAAAGTTTTTTTTACGATATCCATACATGATTTATCGCAATATGTTTGAACTTCAGCAAAATTTTTTCCGATAATATCTTTGGCGGAAAATCCGCAGATATTTTTTGTCGCGTCATTGGCCTCAATCACCTGTAGGTTATGATCTATTGTGATGACAGCATCTTTTAGGCTTTGGAAAATGGCTTCCATTTTATGGCGAACCCTTAAATTATCCATCTCCAACTGCTTTTTATTGTCCAGAAGTTGTTTATGTTTAAGGCCATGGGTGGTGATGCGTAAAAGCGCTTCTTTTCGAATTGGTTTGGTTATATAATCAAATGCCCCAAGGCGTACCGCCTCGGTTGATGTCTCCATATTGGGTTCACCTGTAATCATGATAACCGGACAGGTCAGTTCTCTGTTCTTGATTTCATGGAGAAGATCGATTCCCGTATAGCCCCCAAGGATAATATCGGTAATGATCAAGTCAGGGTTGAAATCTGAGATAATCTTTAGAGCTGAATCAAAGTCCATGGCAGTCATAACATCATGGCCCTGATCCGCAAGAATCATTTTAAAACCAAAACGAATATTTTCTTCATCATCAACAATAAGGATTTTTGATTTCATATTTTTTCCAGTGATGATCGGTTGTTATTAATGGGCAGATCAACAATAACTTTTGTATAGTCACCTTTTTGACTTTCAAACCAGAGGCTTCCTCCATGGTTTTTGATAATTCCATGGCTGATAGAAAGCCCTAGTCCTGTGCCTTCACCCTGGGGTTTGGTCGAAAAAAAGGGATTTGCCACCCTGTTGATGAAATCCTTTGAAATCCCTAAACCTCGGTCATAAAATGTTAGACGCACATAGTTTTTTTTTCCGATTTTGATTTTTTCTCCATTGATTTGAAGAATTTTATTTTCGTGGAGTTTTGGATATTTTTTCTGTAAGGCATAATGGGCATTACTGATGATATTCAAAAAAACCTGCTGAATTTCCTGGCTGCGTGCATTGATTTGTGGAATATCAGAGGGGATATTTACAGACAGATCGATTCCATCCTTTGCGATCTGTTTTTCCACAAGTTCAAGTGCCAATTTGAGGATATTCTTCACATGGACAGGGCTTGCCCCTTCCTTTTTATCCCTTGCAAATGAGAGCAGGTTTTTTACAATATTTCCGATTCGTTCTCCTTCTGTGATAATTCGTTCTGGGATTGTTTTGTCCCCGCCAAGTTCATGGAATTTATCCGTAAGAATTTCAGCAATGCTGATAATGCCTGTAATTGGATTGTTAATCTCATGTGCAACCCCGGCGGCAAGTTCGCCAAGAGAGGCAAGATGACCGACACGTATGGCCTCAGCCTGAAGATGTTTCTTTTCTGTAATATCTCTCATAACTACAACAGATTTTATTTCTTTGTCTGACTCCTGAAAAGGGGAAAAAATAATATCATAATGTTTTTGATTCAAAAAATCGGTCTCCAATTGCTTAATACAATTCTCTTTTATTGATTCTAACATGTGGCAAAAGCTGCAAGGTTTGTTTCTTTGAAAAAGGCTTTTATAACATATTTCTCCTATGGATCCTCCAAATTGATCTCTTACAATATTATTCTGAAATTCAATAACAAAATCCTTATTGACAATATACAGGCCTTCCCCAATACCATTGACCACATTTTGAAGTTTATCACGCTCGTTTCGTATTGTTTTTTCAGCACGCCTGACATTTTTTTGAGATCGTATTGCCATAATACCATGGGCCAGATCGTTTGTAAGCTCCTCTAAAAGTTTTATTTCTTCGGCACTAAAAGCATCCTCTTTGGACGCATAAATACTCAAGGCGCCAAAAACCTTGTTCTCAAAACTCAGTGGCAATGCAATATTTGAGAGATATCCGCGTTTGTGTGCTTTTTCTTTCCAGGGTAAAAAATTCGGATCAGAATGGATTTGTTTGCTGACAACCGGTTTGTTCTCACGTATGGATGTACCTGCAGGGCTTTGGCCAAGAAGGGTATCTGACCATGTAACATTCAGATTATCAAGATAGCCTTCCTCCAACCCATGCCGGGCTACCGCGTGCACTGTTTTTGCTTTGTCATGGTCTGCAAAACCGATCCAGGCAAACCTGTAATTTCCCTGTTCAACAATAACCCGACAGATTTTATTGAGGATATCAGATTCATTTTTGCCATGCACAATAATTTTATTACATTCGCTGTATAGTTTCAGCGCCCTGTTTTTTTTAAAAATGATTTTCTGCTTCCGCTTGTACTCGGTGATATCTTCACCAAAGGACTGATATGCAATAAGATTTCCATGATCATCAAACACGGCGCAGTTGGCCCACCGTTGCCAACGGATATCTCCTTTTGGCGCAATCAATGGGAGTTCGTGGGACTGTATCGGCGAATCAGGTGTGAGCGCTGAAAGTTTGTCCATCATGACTTTTTGTTTGGTTTCAGGTACCACCGATAGAAAACTTGAGCCGATCAATTCTTCATAGGTTTTGTTAAAGTGTTCACAATAGGTTTTATTTGCAAATGTGATTTTGCCGTCCGGCAGAAAACTGCAAATCAGTATGGGCATATCCTGAACGATGGAGCGGTATGTATCCTTGATTTCCGCTTGTATCTTTTCAGCTTTTTTAGATCCGGATGTCACCGTGTTGATTGTTTGCATCTGGTGGACAAGGTTTTCAGATGTAAGTTTTTTGGACACAATCTTCACCTATATGTTTTAGGATGACTCAAAGGACAATAATAAGTCATTTATAATTTAAATTCTTATACTATAACAGTCTTCCATGTAATAGCCAAATTGTAAGCGTTAATTAATTTTTCTTTTGGTTATACTTGCATTGATCCTGTCTCGCTTCTCTATTTCTTGTGATATAAAATTCAAGGAATTTGTTTTCCAGGATGCCCAATAAAATGCAACCCCTTTTTAAAGTTATCTCTATCATTCAAATATAAAATTAATGAAAAAAGTGTGCCAGGCACAGATATGTGCAACACATGTGTGTGCCTGGCACACTTGTCATAAGGGCACTCAGGTTTCCGGTTTCGGGGCGTCCTTTTCTATAACCCCCTGATAAAAAAGATAAAATTAATGATTGAAAATTTTTTTATCCCCTTGGCACGCAAGTTGATATAGAGGCTCATAGTAAAGCGGGCCATAGTATAAAGGGTTCTCGTTTGGTAAGCGACTTAGTTTAACTGAGAATTTTAGTTCATAGGAAATGATTTTAATAAAATACCCCTGAAAGGGTTGACCATTAAATGTTGTTTAAAATGAACACAGAACCGCTTTTTAAGATAATAATTAATCGTTAGAATTAGGAGAAAGAAATGAAGAAAATATTTATAATCATTTTATCTATTGTTATAGGGCTGGTTTCTTTGTCAAATGTCTTTGCTGCCAATAAATCAAAATCTATTGATAAAAACAAAATTGAACAAATGATCTCGTTTTATCAGGCAAGACTGTATCTTTTGGATTCAGAATACACCATTTTGTCAGATATAGGCAAAGATGCAACAAAAAGGATCAACTATCTTCAAATACAAAAAGATCGGATGATCCAGGAAGAAAAAGATAGAAGTATAGAATTCATGGTGTCAAATGGTTTTTCAGATGATAAATCTGAATTGATTTATCGAAGCAAGATTGACCAGATGATCTTGTTTTATCAGACAAGACTGTATCTTTTGGATTCAGAATACACCATTTTGTCAGATATTGGTAAAGATGCATCAAAAATGATCATCTATCTCCAGACACAAAAAGATCGGCTGGTTCAGGAAATGAAATATAGAAAAGTTGATTTTAGCCCTGCCAAGATGAACTCTTATATTTTAAATAAGGCAAGAGTTGGAGATATGAGTTAGGGCTTTACAAATTTGAAATTTATCAAATTATTTGTATCGTCTCCATCTACACAGAAAGGACTCTGAAGCTGGGAGAATAATAAAAGGTTTTATTGGCAAAATATTCCTTTGAAAAAAACTCAACTCAGGGTCTTTTTGTTTTTTAGCCTTTTTAAATTTTCTTGGGGTTGCACAGGTTGTCAGATGAGACGGCTAACCTGCCACAGCCCTTACAGGTATATTTCAGTTTTCCAAGTTTAGGTTTGCAGATATGCTTGGCATCCATGGAAGATTCTCCGCAATCTTCGCAGATGAACGCTTTTTTAATTTCAACGGGATCACATAAATGTCCCAGATCCTTTGCCACTTTTCCGCAACTCTTGCACGTATGAAGTTTTGTCATGGGTTACCTCTACAGTTTAAAAGATAATATTAAAGATAGTTCGGGATAAACTTCATATAGTATGGTGATAAAATAATTGAATGTCAACCATGGGGATTCTATCCCATTGGAATTTATTGGTACAGATTATTGTCTATTCCTCTTATAGAAATAAATGACCACTA
>JABIYQ010000291.1 GCA_018702715.1 Desulfobacula sp.
AAATTCGTCAACTGGACCAATTTATTCTCAACTCAAATCAATGAAAAATATTGAAGAAGGGGTTTTAAAAAAGGCCTGGGATTTATTTGAAGTATATACGACAACTTCTATAACTGGAGATAAATGGATAGATCAAGGGATAGGACACCTTCATTTTGCCAAGGCTGAAGGGCTTCTTTATAAAGCGATGTTTGATGGAAAACATCACTACATACCAAGTGAAATTGGTCAGGGTGTCTTTAAAAGACTCGGAGACGACCTAGCCGATTACCCTCTTTTCAAAGATTTGTCTGAAGGAATGCAATTAGAAATAAGGTTTTCAAGATGGATATTTAACCATGGCCTTGCATCCTTTATAACAAACACACCTGAAATCGATCAGCCGGAAATGAATAAAGAGTCGATAGCACACAAAATGAAACGGATAAGTATGGTCATTTTTAGAGGCGTAACCAGTGGACCCGAACCCACAGAAATAGACTTTTTCGATGGGAAGAAAAAAGAAGATTAATGGTTGATAATTGATAGAAAGGATAGCATTCCTGCTATAGGAATAGTGCTTAATTTTTTTGGGAAAAAATTATTACGGCTCATAGTCGTTATTCTGGCTGTAACAGCGCTCACTTTTTTGATGATAAATCTTCTGCCCGGTGATGCTGCCGTCACCAACGCTGGCATTGGCGCAACATTGGCGGAAGTGGAAAAGATCCGTGAAGATCTTGGGCTCAATAAAAATGTTTTTGTACGGTATACGCTTTGGCTTGCAGATGCGGCACAGGGAAAATTAGGCCATTCTATTATAACTGATGAACCCGTACTGGAAGCCATTTCCCACCGCCTGCCGGTCACCATAGAACTGTTGATCATTTCACAGATATTGGCCTTGATGCTGGCAGTTCCCTTTGGCATTGTCAGTGCGTATAAATCAGGGACGAGTATCGATAAAACAATAAATACCTTAGCTTTTAGCGTGATGTCTGTTCCTACTTTTGTCATGGCACTCCTTCTTATCTTTGCCTTTTCCTTAAAGTTGAACTGGTTGCCGGCAACAGGATATATCTCTTTTTCTGATGGATTCTGGCATAACGCTAATTCTTTTTTGCTACCCGGATTCAGCATTGCACTGGTGGAATGGGGATATTTAATGCGCATCCTCAGAAGTGACATGATCGCAACATTGCAGGAAGATTATATTTTAATGGCAAAATCCAAGGGCCTGCCAACGTTTCATATCCTTTTTAAACATGCATTAAGACCGTCGTGTTTCACTTTGATAACCATTCTTGGCATTCAGGTCGGACACTTGATCGGCGGAGCTGTGATCGTGGAAAATATATTTGCACTTCCCGGAATTGGCAGCCTTTTTATTTCATCTATTTTTGCACGGGATTACCCAATGGTCCAGGGATGTATTCTGTTAATAGCCATAGCCTATGTCCTCATTAATTTTTTTGTTGATATCCTGTATTCCTTTCTTGATCCCAGAATAAGATTCCAGAATAAGACGTTGGTGAGTAATGGCTGAATCATTTAATAAAAATAAGCCTGGTATCTCATTCTGGTTTTCCATCACCTGGATAATATTGACCGTTATCGTTGCCCTTTGTGCCGATTTTCTGCCATTGCCCGAATATGACCATATGGATTGGGATAATTCGGCAGCCCCTCCTGGAACCCGTGTTGAGAAACTGCTCACCGATAATAATGGAGAACAAATTTACGAGAAGGGGTTATATCTTCTTGGATCAGATACGATGGGTCGTGATATTTTTACACGGTTGATTTTCGGTACACGCATATCGCTCACTATAGGGTTGGTCGTACCGGTAATCGGTCTTATCCTTGGCGGAACCTTGGGTCTGCTGGCAGGGTTTTACCGGGGAACACTTGAAACTGCAATTATGGCAACCATGGATATTATTCTGGCGTTTCCCGGGATTGTACTCATGCTGGCCATTACTTTTTACTTAGGACCGGGGATAGAAAATCTTGTCATTGCTCTCGGCATACTTGTCATCCCTGCCTTTTCCAGGGTAGCAAGGGCCAATACCCTTAAATTTGCACAAAGCGAATTCGTACAGGCAGCAAAGATGATGGGGCAAAAAGATGTGTATCTCATGGTTTTTGAAATACTGCCGAATATCCTTATTCCCATGGCCGCATATGCATTGATGCTCGTTGGGTATATGATAATGGCTGAAGGTGTGCTTAGCTTCCTGGGCCTTGGCGTCCCGGCACCCATCCCAAGCTGGGGTGGGATGATTGCTGACGGCAGGGAGGTGCTGGGTGAGGCGCCTTTTATCACACTATTGCCTTCCTTTATCATGTTTTTGACGGTTCTTTCTTTTAATCTTATGGGTGATTATTTGCGTAACCTGGTTGATGCAAAGGAGGGACAGCTTTGAATAATTCCTTGCCTGCCAGAACTTTAGAGGTTGAAAACCTTAACGTAAATATTCATACGGCCCATAGCATTATCCAAGCGGTGAACAACGTTTCTTTCAGACTTCAGGAGGGTAAAACCCTTGCAATCGTTGGTGAATCAGGCTCGGGAAAGAGCATCCTTTGTAAATCAATTTTAAGATTGCTGCCAAAAGCTGCTGTTGTGCCAAAAAATTCTCGTATCCTTTTTTATGGATATGATGATCTATCCAATCTTTCTCAAAAAGAGTTCAACAAAATATGTGGCTGTAAAATTGCCATGATCCTTCAGAACCCTATGTCAAGTCTTAATCCGGTGATGAAAGTAGGAAAGCAGATTGCTGAACCTCTTTTGCACCATATGGGTTTGAATCGCAAACAGGCACGGGAAAAAGTAATA
>JABIYQ010000404.1 GCA_018702715.1 Desulfobacula sp.
ACGCAACTATGCAAGCCTGACCCCAGACAGATATGACCCCAGACAGATAAGAGGATAAAATGGGTATTTATTTAGTTACAGGCGCGGCAGGATTTATAGGAAGTGCTGTTGCAGTTAAATTATTAGAGTTGGGCAATAAAGTTGTTACTATTGATAATTTGTCCACTGGGAATGTTGAGAATATTCCTGAAGGGGTGGAATTCATTGAGGGTGACTGCCAGAATAGAGATATATATAAAAAAATTCCACAATGCAGATATGATGCAATTTTTCATATTGCCGGACAAAGCTCTGGTGAAATCAGCTTTGATGACCCATCCTATGATTTAAGGACAAACACAGAATCAACATTGCATATTTTAAAACATGCAATGTCGTCAGGTACCAAAAGAATTGTATATGCAAGCACAGTATCGGTGTATGGTAAAGTAGGGGATTGCCCCATTTCAGAAGATCATTCAACTTTCCCTGAATCCTTTTATGGTGTTGGAAAACTGGCAAGCGAGAATTATTTAAGAATATATGAAAATTATGGAATCAACTCAACTTCTTTAAGACTATTTAATGTATATGGCCCGGGACAGAATCTTTCGAATATGCGGCAGGGTATGGTCAGTATTTTTATGGCACAAATGGTTATGCAGGGCAAAATTCATGTGAAGGGAAGCCCGGACAGGTTTAGGGACCTTGTGTATATTGATGATGTGGTAGACAGCTTTCTAGATTGTCTGGGTTGTGAAAGCTCGTACGGACAAATTATTAATATTGGCACAGGTGTCCGCACCAGTGTAAGAGAGCTCATTGACGATATGATCAGGCTTTATGGGCAGGAGATATCTGTAAAGTATGAAGGCAGTACAGCCGGAGATATCCATGGTATCTATGCCGATATTTCAAGAGCGCGGCAAAAATTAAACTTTAACCCCATGATTGATCTGGAAACAGGATTGTTAAAAATGCTGGACTGGGTAAAGGGTCAGACCAATAATGCCTGAATGCAGAATATGCGGAGCCGATGAATCTTATCAGAGCATAAAAGCTGCTGTTGTATATGGCGGAAAGGATTACCATAACTTCTGGTTTTGCCAGGAGTGTAAAATTATTTATCTTTTCCCGTTTTTATCCATTAAAGATGAAGCGTTTTTTTATAAAAAAGAATTTGAAAAATTTATGGATTCCCGATCAGGATCTGACAGGGACTGGTCAGGCGCAGAGGAACATGTCAAAACAAATCAGGACCAGGTTTCCCGAAGATGGAATTTTCTTGAACCCTATGTAAAAAAAGAAATGGATATTCTGGAGATTGGTTGTTCATCAGGCTTTATGATGAATAAATTCAGAGAGTTCGGGATGAATTGCACGGGAATCGAACCCTCCGGAGAATTTTTAGCGTTTTTAAAGAAGAACGGGCACAGGGCGTTTCCAGGTTTAAAGACAATGAAACAGGATATGCCAGAAAAATTTGATTTAATCGTTCATTTTTTTGTTTTAGAGCATATAAGAGATCCTTTTGACTTTTTTAAAGAAACATATGCCATGCTGAAACCCGGCGGCAGGATTATTGCTGAGGTACCCTGCGCAAATGATCCATTGACATCAATGTATACTATTCCTGAATTTGAAAAATTTTACTGGTCCATAGCGCATCACTATTATTACAACCCGGAATCTATTTCATATATCCTTGAGAAACTGGGGTATGAATATGAATTGATCCCTGAACAGCGCTATGATCTGTCAAACCATATGACATGGATGATGGAGGGAAAGCCGGGAGGTCAGGGAAAATATGATCAAATCTTCAGCCGGCAGTTAAATGAAAAATATATGGATGATCTTAAAAGCAAATGGGTGTGTGATACAATGGTTGTGGTAATAGATAAATAGCGGCCACAGAGAATCAACGGGTTTCTGTCAGGCACTAAATCATGTTTACAAATAAAAAGGGTCAACGGAAAAAGGATGATAAATGATAAAAAAATTTCTTAAGAAATTAGTGAATCATGCAGGTTATGATTTGATTAATAAAAAAGTTATGCCGGAAGTTATTTATAGTTTGGATGACAAATTTAATCCTTTATATGATCTTGCCCAGGAAAAATGTCAGATGGTCAGTACGGATAATTTTTATAGAAGGCAAAGACACTATACCCTTAATTATTTATTATGGAGTTTAAAATCAAATCAGGGTGATTGTTGTGAACTGGGATGCTGGAGAGGTTTGTCGGCTTATCAGATTGCAACTCACATGAAATCCCTGGGCGGTAAAAACAATTTTCATATTTTTGATTCTTTTGAAGGCTTATCAGAATACAAGGATATTGATATTGTTCAAGGTGTTAAACAGGATCTTGGCCAGAGGAGAGAACAATTTGCCTGTAGTGAAAATATTGTTCGTTCAAATTTAGGTAAATTTGATTTTATAAATTATTATAAGGGCTGGATTCCTGACCGGTTTAATGAGGTTAAGGATCATCAGTTTTCATTTGTTCACATTGATGTTGATTTGTACCAGCCAATTTTTGATTCTTTTGATTTTTTCTATCCAAGACTGGTACAAGGGGGAATCATGGTTTTTGATGATTATGGATCAACCATGTTTCCCGGAGCTAAAAAAGCGGTTGATGAATGTCTTAAAAAACATAACAATTGTTTCTTTTTACCGCTTCCTTCAGGTCAGGCATTTTTAGTCAAAAACTGATTATAATTGGGGTCATAGTTGGGGTCAGGCTTGCATTGAGAAAATAACGCAACTATGCAAGCCTGACCCCAGCCGATTGATAAGGGAATAAAGACATGAAGCTTGTTACAGGAATTCTTGATGAAATAAGGCTTTGGCTTATTGGTTTTTTAAGCTTTATCCCGGGACGGGTTGGAAGATTTTTACGATTTTTGGTTTTCTTTCCTTTTTTTAAAAAATGCGGGAAAAAAGTTTCCTTTTCTTCCAATATTGTTATCCATGGATTTAAAAATATTAGTCTGGGAAACAATGTAACAGCAGGCACTTATCTGCGTTTATACGCATCAGGAAACAATAACGAACAAATTATTATCGGAAACAATGTTGCTTTTAATGATAATGTGATGGTGAATGCCGATTTCGGCGGATATATCAGCATTGGGAATAATGTGGCCATAGGGCCTAATGTAGTATTTCGGGCAAGCAACCATAATTATATTAAAAAGGATATTTTAATTAATAAACAGGGACATAAAAAAGGGAATATAATCATAGAGGATGATGTCTGGATCGCTGCAAACGTTGTGATTTTACCTGGCGTTACCATAAAAAAAGGTGCTGTTGTTGCTGCAGGGGCTGTGGTTGCAAAGGATGTTGAAAATTATAAAGTGGTAGGAGGGATACCCGCAAAAAATATTTCTGTGAGAAAATAAGATGTTAAAAATTATTATTTCAAATAAATTATCCAGGAAATTTTTAAACAGTGCGGAAACATATTCGTTTATTTCATTTCGGGATCTGACAAAAAATGAAATCTCAACGGCCAGGAAATATAATGTACAAAGACATTTATTGGCCGGTTTAAACTATGAAGCCAAAAAAGATTTTTTTTATGAATTCGAAAAGTTCTGGAATGAGCTAATAAGCCCATTTGATAATCAGCACCCTTTTTGGCGAAATGTTTTTTCAACTAAAATGCAGGAATGGGAAAAATCACCGGTTTATTTGATCTTAGTATTATATTCTTTGCACCATTCAGGTTCAAAAGAAGAATCAAATCTCATCATCATCTGCAACAGCATTGAAGAAGGTAATGTTTGTAAGCAATGGGGTGATGTTCATGGATGGGAAGTGTTAGACCGGTATTTTGGCAATTATCCAAAATTCATTGTAAGAATAATACAGGAATTAAAAAATTTAATTCATTTTGGAGTTGTTGCCTCAAAGTTAACGATTAAAAAAATATTTTCCCCAAAGGTTGCGCTTGATACAAATACAAAGAATCAAAGGGTTTTAATCTCCACTTTATTTTATAAAAATTGTTTTATTAACGGCCGGTATACAGATCATTTTTTTGGAGAACTGGAGGCATTGTTTAAAAAAAATGATTATGAAGTGGCGTATCTGGCAGGGCCGATAGGAAACTATTTTAAAGCAGTAAAAGAGGCCGGGAAAAGAGAAGCATTTTATATTCCATATTCACTGATCTCCTGGATGGATTTGTTTAAAATACTAAATTCATTGTTAACTCGAAAAAATTATATAAAAAAAG
>JABIYQ010000519.1 GCA_018702715.1 Desulfobacula sp.
GGACTTGTGGTCAACCGCATATGTTTGAAAGTGGTTTCATGGGCAAGATAATCCTTAAAGGGTCCGACCTCCTTGATCGTATCCAGAGAAAGGGTTTCATCATTGACCTCAATACCACTTACCGTTCTTTTTATTAATCCGGCAACCTCATTGTCCAATACCAGTTGTGCCAAGTCGAAAGTAATTCCCATTTCCAGCATTCCTGAACCGTAAATTACGTTGCACCCTGACAACGCCGGTAAGAGACCTGTGATGGTTTTTTCGTGACCCGACTGGTAATCGGTAACTTTGCTGTCGCCCTAGCCACCGGCGGCAAAAACCGGCAGGCTGTAATACCTGGCCAGTCTCGACACTGCGGCATTGATCAAAGCAGTTTCCGGTGACCCAACTGTAGCTGTGGCCTGCTTTAGATCCAGAGGACAGGTGGAACTTCCATAAATAAAAGAAGCCCCTTTTTTGACCAGCTGGCTTAATACCAGGCTGGAAAGCACTTCAGCATTCTGTTGTACCAATGTGCCTGCAATGTGGATGGGAGATGAACCGCCGGACATGGCCATGCCGATGCAATTGACTCCCATACCGTTCATGGCTGCCTCAATGATGATTTCGCAATGGTGGGAGGACAGCTTCAAGGGACTTATGGGACAGGTGACAAAGGTAAGGAAAGGTCTTTCCCTGAATTTTTCTTCGCCCCCGGCAATGGCCCAGCACATTTCTACTATTTTACCGCATTGATACCGATCCACTGGTCCCAGCCAGTGATGTTTGGTGGTATTGGTCAAAGAGGCTTCAGCATTATGCAGGGCCTGGACGGAATGGTGTTTGTCATGGGAGAGCATACACCGTTCATAGGTTTCAATATGTTCCAGGTAATCGATGAGCCGGGAAGCCATCTCTACATCATTTTTGGTGGTTTGTCTGTGCTCTCCCGTGTAGGGATCTACAAACATAATCCCTTCACCAAAGTTTGTAAAGGTTACTCTGTTGGCCTCTAACGCCACATCGCTTTCCGGGATTCGGCCGTAGGCGTGAAAGGTGTCCGGGGTCGAACGGATGCAGTCTTCCACCAGATAATTGGGAAATGTTACGACTTTGTTTTTTTCATTGACATTTGCACCGCCGATTCTGAAAATTTCCCTTGCTTCTTGGCTTTCCACGTAAACGCCGGTGGTTTTCAGTATCTCAAGGGTTCCCAGATGAATTTCGTATAGCTCATCTTCGGTGAGCACATTGAGACTGAATCCGCCGCTTTGCAGTTTGCCTGATTTGACAGGTCGTTTCATGTTATACTCCTTTATTCAATTTGCCATTTAGCACCATCAATAAAATACGTGATGGATGGTTTCACTATCTTTATTAGTTTGGTCTATACTATTTTATATTATACCTTGATGGATTTTCCTTCAGGGTCATAGGGTGCTTTTAAATGAAGCGTAATGGGATATTTTTTATCTTCAACCTCTATTTCATAGTCACCATCCATGATCCAGTCATCATTGATCCCTTTTTCATTTTTCAGGTAAACCATGCCAATGGAATTGCCTGTTACATGTGCATAGGAACCATGGGTGTTTTCACCAACGATCTCGCCGTTACAATAAATGGGCTCATCATGGTAGATTAAAGGTTCAGGATCATCAATCGTAAAGATCACCAGTTTTTGTTTGATGCCTTCTTGTTTTTGTTTGACAAGTGCGGCTTTGCCGATAAAATCATCCTTGTTTAATCGAACTGCAAATCCAAGTCCTGCTTCATAGGGAGTCGTATCCGGGGTAATGTCACTGCTCCAGTGGCGGTAACCCTTTTCTAAGCGCAGAGAATCCAGGGCATGGAGACCACAAAGCCCGACATTAAATTCTGCCCCTGCTTCCATTAATTTGTCAAAAACATCCTGGGCAAAGGGAGTGGGGATATAGAGTTCCCAGCCAAGTTCTCCAACAAAACTCATGCGAACGGCAAAGGCTGTGGCATATCCTGCATGGATCTCTTTGGCCGTGGCAAAGGGAAATGCCTCATTGGAAAGATCTGCATCTGTTATTTTGTTTAAAAGATCCCTGGATTTAGGACCCATTACACCCAGCATGATATAGGACCAGGTGATATCTGTCAGAACAGCATGGGCATCTTCCGGAATATGGCGCATGATCCAGTCAAAATCCCTGGTACTGGTGGCACCGGCCGTTACAATGAAAAATTTGTTTTCCTCCATTTTTGTCACGGTGAGATCAGCTTCAATGCCGCCGCGTTCATTCAGCATCTGGGTGTAGACAACTTTACCCACTGGTACCGCCACATCATTACCACACAGCATCTGTAGAATTTTTTGGGCATCCTTGCCCTGCATAAGGAATTTACCCATGGAAGTCAGATCATAAATCCCAACATTTTCCCTGACATTCATATGTTCTTTGGCAGAGAACTCAAACCAGTTTTGACGTCCCCAGCTGTATTCATATTTGGGTTCAACGCCTTTCGGGGCAAACCAGTTGGCCCGTTCCCAGCCGGATACAACGCCAAAACAGGCACCTAGCTCTTTTAATCGGTCATGAATAGGGGTTTTTAATACATCTCTGGATGAAGTGGGTTGTTTAAAAGGCCAGTGATCCGTATAAAGGTTGCCAACTGATTCCACATTGACACGTTCTTCAATGTATTTAAGGTTGTTCTGCCACTTGTTATACCGTCTTACGTCCACAGGCCAGAGATCTTCTTCAGGATAGCCCTGAACAATCCATGTGGCAAGTGCCATACCGGCACCGCCTGCACTGGTGATTCCAACAGAGTTCATACCCGTAGCAACAAAAAAGTTTTTCACCCCCGGCGCTTCTCCCAGAAGATAGGCCGTGTCCGGGGTAAAGCTTTCCGGTACAGTGGTGAGGTTGGTTACGCCGGCTTCGGCAAAGGCAGGAACCCTTATGATTGCATTTTGAATGAACAGATCCATTTGGTCCCAGTCTTCATCAAGCTGGGTATATTCAAAATTTTCAGGAATACCTTTAACACCCCAGGTTTTTGCCATGGGCTCAAATCCACCCATGAGAAGTCCTTCCATCTCTTCCTTAATATAGATATAGCCATCCATATCCCTTAAATAAGGCATCCCTTTATATACACCTTCAATCGGTTCAGTAGTCATGTGCATATGCTCTGCTGCAACCAGGGGGATGGCCACATTCACCATTTTACCCACTTCTCTTGACCACATGCCGGCACAATTGACTACATACTCACACTGAATATTGCCTTTATCGGTTTTTACACCCGTCACAGCCCCCTGGACCGTCTCAATGTCAAGAACCTTAATGTTTTCCAGAATGGTTGCTCCTCCCATTCGCGCCCCTTTGGCAAGGGCCTGGGTCGTGTCTTCCGGATTTGTCACCCCGTCATCGGGCTGATACCATACACCCGTCAGATCATCCGTGTTCATTACCGGCATAAACCTTTTGGCTTCTTCAAAGCTGATTTCTTCCATTTTGATACCAAATGCCCGTGCCATACCCAAGGCTCTCAAGTATTCACTCCTTCTTGCCTGGGTTCGAGATACCCTGAGAGATCCATTTCGCTTATAGCCGGTTGGCTGTCCTGTTTTTGCTTCCAGCCCGGCATAGAGGTCAGCGCCATATTTTGCAAGTTTGGTCAAAGGACTTGTGGGCCAAAGCTGTCCCAGGAGGCCGGCTGCTGCCCAGGATGTTCCCGAAGAAATTCTTTTGCGTTCCAGCACGACGACGTCTTTCCATCCAAGTTCCACTAGATGATATGCAGTGCTGCAACCGACAATACCTCCACCGATAATGACCACCTGTGCATGGGTGGGTAATTGACTGCTCATTTTTTACCTCCTGATTGTAAAAGGTTTTTTTAACACTCTAATTTAAAATTGAAATATATTATTTAGCGTTTAATCAAAACCCGCTAATTTTTTTTCAATCACTATATTGTTATTTAATTTGAATTAGCAAATAGTGTACCAGATGGGTATAAAAATTATAATAAGCTTAAGACCGCAAAGTTTATAACTTGAACGAAATTGCTTGTCTTTTGACCCATCTACTTTGTTGCATCAAATGCCGAATACGTATAGTATGCGACCTTTAGTGCGCCTTGTATATGGGCCACCAGATTTCAAAGATTGGCCTGCGCTATTTTGGCTCAACTTATTTCATTTGCGGTCCTTATTTGATACCGTTTATAGCTTGTAACAAATCATACGTAAATAAAATATGAGTCAAATATGATTTTGATATTTTTGGATAACATACTGAAATAAAAGAATATATTTTGATAAATCAGAATTTTCAGAATTGATTTATTAAAATTAGCTATGATATCAATTGCTTATGTTGAAAATTGCTTTTTTGGAAAGCAATAGTGAATCAAGATCTGATTGTGATGTCATATCCTTTGATTTGCTAAAGAAAAATTCAATAAAAAGATATGAAAGGCTGATCGAAAAGGCTTTAGCCGCGTTTTGGAGAAGGGAAAAAGCATGTAACAATTGTTTTACCATCACATTCAGGTCCTGGCATTTTTTCACAATCTTGTATTGAACCGGGACAGGCATCCTTGTTTTCGGGAATACGTCGGCATCGTTTTGAAGACATTGAAATTTTAAAATTAAATCTTTCTGAAAATATTTTCATGCGCAGAAGATCAGCGCCTTTGCCTCCTGCATTAAAATCAAATGGCTGTTTTGAGGAATAATTTTTTGTCTCCTGGGTGGAGAAAAATCCTTCAAAAATTCTTTTTTGAGCTTCCTGTGTAAGTCCAATCCCATGGTCTTTCACAATAAATTGTATTCCATTATCTTTTTTATGAACAAGGACTTCAATTTTGCCACCATCCGGTGTGTTTTCAACGGCATTTTTGATAAGGCCATCCACGGTTTTTTTTAAGGGTTCCAAGGGCATCTGAATTGGGGAAGAAGATTGAAGACTTGTTAGCAGGGAAATATTTCTATGTGCCATATCCGGTTGAATGGTTTTGATTCTTTCTTTAACAAATGAATCTAAAAAAATGTCTTTAACAACAAGATCCCTGGGGGTGAAAATATCTTCAATCCTTTGTCGAACTTTTGTAAGGATTCCTTTTTCTCCGGTCTCTTCTGCAATAAGGACTTCTAATTCATCCTGGCATTGTTCCAGAATAAGGGAAAAAACTTTATGATGAAAGACTTCTTTTTCCTCAACAATATCATATACTTCATCTTCAATTCCAATAATACGATCCAGGTTTCTGCCAATCCTGTCAAACGTCGGTCGCCAGGTTTCTTCAGGAAGGAGGACCATTTTTTTTGAAAGAATTTTGAAAGAGCTTAAAAGGATAGCCACAGGAGTTTTCAGCTCATGGGACAAATGGTTGATCATTTTATCTTTTGCATGATTCAGGCTTTTTAACTCTTCATAGGCTTTTCTCAATTCTCGTGAAACTCTGGCATTTTCAATTGAAAGAGCAACTGCTGCGGCAATGTTATTTAAAGTTTCAAGATCAGTATCATCAAAATCTCCCGTTGTTTTATTATCGGCTGCAAGTATACCGATAATGCGATCTTTATTCCTTAAAGGGACAAGAATTACATTTCTAACTTTATATCCAATTTTCCGGTCCCTTGATTTATACTGGTTCCGGTCATCGGAAAAATTATTAACAATTATGTGATTGCCCGTTTTCACCACCTGACCGGACAGGAGCTCATCCACGGGAAAACGTGCTTTTTCAATACGTTCCCGAGTGATAGGATCATCGTGAGCAGCACTTATAAAGTAAAATTCTTTTTGAGTCTCGTCCAGTAAAATCGTATTGGCACTTTCAGTTTCAAGGAGTCCTTTAATTTCAGTGTTTACAAAGAAAAGAAGTTTTCTTAAATTCGGATACTGGGGAAGAAGTTGAGTGATCCTGGCCATGGCGTCACGATTGCGCTGGATTCTTTTTTCCATGGTCACATCTCTGAGGACAATAATCATGCCTTCAGGATTGTTGTCCAGATCTTTGTCTACGCCTGCTCGAAGCATGACATCCAAAACTTTACCATTTTTTGTGAGCCTTTTGGTGCTCAACTCCAGCACATTTTTATTGGCGGGCAAAGCTTTTATTTTACTTATCAGTTCGTTTTTAAGGGAATTGGGGACATATTGTTTTCCTGTTTTACCCTTCAATTCTATCAAAGTCCAGCCAAAGGTTTTGGAAAATGCAGGGTTTAGATAGGAGATCAGGCCCTTTGCATCCCTGACAATAACAGGGTAGGGCAAAAATCTTAGAAATCTTTTATAGTTTCTGCTCGCCTCATTTGAAACCTGATTGTTTTCTTTGGTTTCCATCAATTGGTTTTCCAGAACTTTTATCCTGAGTTTTAAATTTTCATATGTGGGGTTTTGAGCCATGGTATTACCCTGGTGAAATTTAAAGTATTTTTGTTATGATGGATTCAAGATAGAACAAGGTTTAACATGTAGGCCATACCCTATTATTTTAAAGTTTCCATTAGTATTTTGACTGCATTATAGTAAATAGATTATAAAAAGAATGAAATAAAAAAATGTAAATATTTGCATAGTATAGTTTTGATTATCAATATCAGCAGTTATAGTAAAGAAAAATTTGTTTGATTTTTAAGTGATTTCGAGGTAAAGGCATTGTCTGAACATAAAAACTTAATTTAGATAGGTAAATAGTGTTCGACCAAAAATCAATAGTTTTTCCGATTATTGGACTGGGCTCAGCTCATAGAAGAGGTTACGCTCACCAAATTTTTCAGGTTTTTGTTCAAACACAATAGGAGAGAAAGAGTGAAAAAAGAATCAAACGGGCAACACATTATTTTTATAGTCATTTTAATACTCATTTTTTTCTTGAGCTATTATGCAATCCCTTCACCTGAATCTGTGGGCAAACACAAAACATCAAAAAAGGCTCAAACAAAAGTTATTACCGGCCAAAAAGACAAAGTAGCGTCAGTGGATAAAAAAACAATCGTGAAAAAGTCTGAAAAAACTGAACCAGATACAGTCGAAGCAGCATCTGAAGAAGTATCTGTTCAGCCCATAGCCAAAGTTGAAAAGCCTAAAGCCAAAGTTGAAAAGCCCAAAGCTGCAACCAAGACCGATAAAGTTGCAGGCAAAGCCTCAATTGATATTATTGTGATGGATAATCCTTTGTATAAAAAACATTCAAAAGGGATTGTAGAATTTACACATAAAAAGCATGTAGAAGAATATACAATTGCCTGCGGCAGTTGTCACCATGATGAGACGGGAAAACCGTTGGAGTTAACTTATGATGATCCTGTTCAGAACTGTATTGAGTGTCATAAAGAAACAAAAAAACCAAAAGGTGAAAAACTTCCTAAAAAAGAAAAAATAGCCAAGTACCATTTTGAAGCCATCCACGCCAATTGTATTGGCTGTCATAAGGATTACAACAAGGAAAAAGGTGATCCCAAGGGTAAGGGACCGGCACCTTCATCCTGCAAAAATTGTCACCCAAAGAAATAATCAATACTGTAAATCCGCCTTATTGGATAATAAGGCGGATTTACCTATATAGTGCCTGACCGGAAACACTATATAAATTATCCCTTGGTCCATAGCATGGCTTTTCTTTTTTTTGGGATTAGTTTTTGAAGATCATCAATTTTGCCGAATGTTAATATTCTTGCCATGCAATGTTTTACACAGGATGGTTCCAGACCCTCTTTTACGCGACC
>JABIYQ010000583.1 GCA_018702715.1 Desulfobacula sp.
AAAAGAGATAAAGAATTTGGATATTCTTTTGATAATTATGTGTTGGTTCCCATAAAAAGCAGCGATAGAATTATAGGTGTTCTGGCAGCATTTAATAAAACAGAAGGGATTTTCGAACAGGCTGATATGCAATTGCTGGAAATGGTTGCCGGGACTGTGGGGCTTTCTATTGAAAATGCACGTTTTTCTGATGAATTAAAAAAATCGCATAGAGAATTAACAAGTCTTGACCGGGCAAAAAGCAAGGCAATTAATCATTTGTCCCATGAACTAAAAACACCTGTCTCTATATTCAGCGGTACATTGAATATACTCTCAAAAAAACTTAAAACCCTTCCGGATGAAACCTGGAAACGCTCAATGGACAGGGCTAAAAGAAATGTTGAACGGATCAAGCAACTTCAGGATGAAATTAATGACATCATATTGGAGAAAAGGGTTGAAACAAAAAAATTTCTTTCATATTTTGTGAATCAATGTGCTGATTTACTTGAGAATACCATAGAAAATGAATCAGGTCAGACCCCCCTGATTGATCGAGTCAGGACACGTATTAATAAAATTTTTGAAATCAAAAACAACGAACCTGAAGAAATTATGCTTAATGAATTTATCAAACACCGTCTTGAAAATCTGACGCCTAAGTTTCATCATAGAGTCCTGGAAATCGTTCAAGATTTAGATTCAACACCAACGATTTCAATAGCAGTTGAACCTTTGCAAAAAATGATAGATGGTTTAATAAAAAATGCTGTTGAAAACACACCGGATCATGGGAAAATAAAGGTTATGGTTTCCAAACAGGAATCAGGCGCAAGGCTCGTGGTTGAGGATTATGGTATTGGAATTATTGCTGACCATCAGCAAAGAATTTTTGAAGGTTTTTTCACCACTCAGGAAACATCGGGCTATTCTTCAAAAAAGTTATTTGACTTTAATGCCGGCGGAAGAGGAGCCGACCTGTTACGTATGAAAATATTTTCTGAACAATATAATTTTTCTATTGATGTCACATCTAACAGGTGCAAGTTTATTCCGGGGAAAAACGATATCTGCCCTGGAAATATTGATGATTGTACTTTTTGCTCGGATAAGAATGATTGTTATCAATCAGGCGGATCAGTCTTTACCGTGAATTTTAAATGTGAATCTTACTAAATAGGTGTTTTATTAACTATAGCTGATTTTTGACGATATATGTTCCAGCTTATGTGACAAAGTAGCGCAGTAAGAACAAGCAATCCACCAATCAAAGTTCGAATTGTTGGGATTTCATTATGAATCAGCCACATCCATATCGGCCCTAACACTGTTTCGACAGTTCCCAGAAGTGCTGCAAGGGCTGAAGGAATTATGCGTACTCCCGTAACAAAAAAAGCAAGACCCACACCAAGATTCAAACTTCCGAAAACAATTAGGATTCCCATATCAGGTAGCGTAACCACAAAAGTACTCGCCAAAACTCCGGACACACATGCCGATATTACAGTACCCAGGCAAACCGCCGGAACCATGCGTACATGAGCATACCGCCTTGTAATAACAGTAGCACAGGCAAAAGAAAAAGCGATCAACAAAGATAAGGCATCCCCCATCGGTGATACCTTGCCGGTAAAAGAATCCGACACCATGACGGCGACACCCATAATAACAAATGCGATGGCGATCCAGGTTGGGAACGACACTCGTTCCCGAAACAGTATCCAAATAATCAAAGCCGCAATCAATGGTACACCTGCCTGCATCAACAAAATATTGGCCACCGTTGTGTGTGCCAATGCAATAATGAAACAGGTTGAGGCAGTCGCAAAGCAAATACCAACACAAATTCCCGGCAACCCCATATTTGCGAATAATTTAAGGGTGCCGCGCAATCCTTGTCGAACAAGCATAAATACCAATAAAAACAGTGCTGCCCAAACAGAACGCCAGAAGACAATGGTCCAGCTTTCTCCCGTCGTAATAAAGTGTTTAAGTGCTCCACCAAAACTCCAAACAATGGCGGACGCAAGAACAAAAACAATACCTAAACTATTTTCATGATTACCTCTGTTTTTGTCATTGCCAACACCTGGAGATGGGCTTTGTGAATTTTTCAAATATTTATCCTGAATAAATAGGGTTTTATTAAATTTTCGAAGCATCATAGATAGGAAGTTGCTTTTTGTCAATAAAGGTATAAAAGCAATTTTAAAAGCTGGAATATCCACTTGCCTTGGGGTTGCTGCCCTGATAACCAGAAGGGCCGGATTAATCTGAGCGGGAAAGACAGATGCGAGCTGAGCATGGACCGTAACCGCATTTTCTGGACTGAACAACAGCTACAGAACAATGTCCCGGAAGCAGACGACTATGGAAAAAAATGGCAGCGGGAGATCCTGGCTTCCTTTACCAAAAGGAACAGACCCCCACTGCCGATAAGATGAAAAACTAAAGGGATGCGGGCAAATAATACTTCATTCAAACAAATAAAATGCACGCAATTTTACATGTAATTTCCATGCCGATGATAGGCTGAAAAGGGTTAAACTTGGATGAAAACCCCCTGCTTTGCATTGCAGACAGGACATTTTTCCGGGGCTGCTCCCAACTCAATGTAGCCACAAACAGGACAAAGATAAAAATTACTTTCCTCTAGGTCAACACCCTTTTTAACTGCTTCAAGGGCCTTGCTATATATCTGGGCGTGTACCTCTTCCGCCTCAACTGCAAATTTAAACATGATCTTGGCCTTATGACCATCTGCAATTGCTTGTTCAACCATAGGAGGATACATATTGGTGAATTCATCTGTCTCACCGTTAATGGCTGATTGAAGGTTATCAGCCGTTGATGCGATCATGTCCAGAGCCTTTAAATGTCCTTCTGCATGGATACGTTCAGCTTCTGCAGTTGTTAAGAACAGCTTTGCGATATTTGTAAAACCTTCTTTTTCTGCTTTTTTTGCAAAAGCTCTGTATTTTTGGTTGGCCTGACTTTCTCCGGCAAAGGCTTCTTTTAAATTATCATTTGTTGTTGCCATATTTTCCTCCTGATATAGTTTGATAAAAAATTTTTAAAAAAAATTACTTTCTCTAAAGTGGAAACTAACTGGAATCCATGAATCACAAGCTTATACTACTTTTTATGAATATTAGCAATTGCTAAGCCAAAATTTGATCCTCGATATAAATAGCTAATTCACTTAGCGACCTTTGAATAATTGACACTGTGATAAGCTCTTCTTAAAAAACTCAGGAAAAATAAAAATTATTCAATTATTGATAATTTTATATCCCAGCCATAGAATGTCCCTTGTTGCGGCTAATGCATTTTCAAATTCAAGGAAAGGAACCATTTGTTTTGAATAGCGGTTTATAAAAGGAGAAAAATAAAATTATGAGATATGCTCACACAAATATTGCATCAAGAGATTGGAAAAAATTATCAGATTTTTATATTAAAGTCTTTTGTTGCACTTTGAAACCACCAGAGAGGAAACTTTCCGGTGATTGGTTAGATCAAGCTACTGGTTTATCTAAAGCAAAATTAGAGGGAGTCCATTTATTGCTGCCCGGGCATGGGAATCATGGCCCTACCCTGGAAATATTCACTTATAAAGATATGAATGACTCTAAACCCATGATGGCGAACTATACTGGTTTTACTCATATAGCTTTTGAAGTAGATGATGTTGATCAAATATTAAAAGAAGCCTTAACAAATGGTGGCAAATTATTGGGCAACGTCACTGAAAAAAAGGTTGAGGGTGTTGGATTGTTAAAATTCCTGTATTTCAGAGATCCAGAAGGAAACATTGTTGAAATACAATCATGGAAGCAATAATTTAAGGAGAAAAAAATATGCAGCTTTATAATTTTATAAGTTTTGCCGGCATATTTATCTTGCTGACCTTTGCATGGCTCATATCGCGCTTTGTATTTGGTAACCGGGACATCATTAACTGGCCTTTGACTTGTTGGAGCATCGGACTACAAATCCTGTTTGCACTTTTTATATTTATTGTTCCTGCAGGGATAAAACTTTTCCAGGCGATAAATGATTTTGCGGTCATTGTATTGTCCACTGCATCTGACGGTGCAAAATTTGTTTTTGGAACTCTTGCAGCACCGCCGGGAACTGAGGAATCTTTGGGATTTATACTTGCTTTTCAGGCGTTTCCCACCATCATCTTTTTCTCTGCTTTGGTATCTATTCTCTACTATTATAATATATTACCCTTTATCATTCGCCAATTTGCAAAACTGTTCACAAGACTAATGAAAATATCTGGAGCAGAAGCCTTATGTGCAGCCAGTAATATATTTGTCGGTGTGGAGTCGGCATTTACAATCAAGCCCTATATCCAGAAGATGACCCGTTCTGAGCTGTGCACAATTTTAACGGCCGGCATGGCCACTGTCGCCTCAAATGTTCTGGCCCTGTACGTATTTACTCTTTATACTCAGTTTCCATCCATTGCAGGTCACCTGATATCAGCATCATTCCTCTCAGCTCCGGCAGCCCTGGTCATGTCTAAAATTCTTTTCCCGGAAACAAAAACTCCCAAAACTTTGGGAAAGGTTGTTGATATCCACTATGAAAAGGATGCAAGCATATTTGAAGCCATTATCAATGGTGCCACATCAGGACTCAAGGTTGTTTTCAGCATTGTTGCCCTGTTAATAGCAGTCCTGGGTCTTGTTGCACTGATTGACCTGGCAATAGGAGGTGTGGGATCTAAACTGAATATCTGGATGGAGATAACTATTGACTGGTCATTAAAAGGTCTTCTGGGATATCTATTTTACCCTTTTACCCTTATTATCGGTATTCCCATTGAAGATGCCAAAATTATATCCCAAATAATTGGTGAACGTATTATTCTGACAGAAGTGGCCTCGTACCAGGATCTGGCAACAGCTATCAGCAACGGCAAATTGATTCATGCCAGGTCTGCTGTTGTTACCTCTTATGCCCTTTGCGGTTTTGCCCATGTGGCATCCATGGCTATTTTTGTAGGTGGAATAACGGCACTGGCACCAAAACGGACTACAGCCATTTCAAAGGTTGCATTTAAAGCCTTGATTGCAGCTACCCTGGCCTGTTTACTGACAGCATGTATTGCCGGAACATTTTTTACAAATACAAGCATTCTGTTTGGGTAAAATTCCATTGAAAGCGACATTGCTTGCTATTTTTAGCTTATGCGGGTATTTTATTTTTCAAGATATTGGGATAAATGGGCTCCGGTACATGAAAAAAGACAGGGATTGAAGCCATAATTTTCATTTCAAAGGATTTCATCAAACAAAAGTTATGAAGCCTATTGGTCTCATAGAACACCCAGAAGGCGGTCGGTTCTGTGAGGTATTCAGATCCGCCAAAATGGTATCCACACAGGGCGGAAGTACCCGATCAGCTTTGACCCACATTTATTTTTCACTGAAACCGGGCGAAGTAAGCAAGTTTCATAGAGTGAGTTCAGATGAAGTCTGGAATCTTTACCAGGGACCTGGGCTGAATTTGTACACCTGGGATGGCGCGAACATACCACCCAGATGCATTACCTTATCAGCCGGGAGGAACTGTTTTTGCCATGTAATACCTGCAGGCACCTGGCAAGCAGCAGAGCCAATATCAGATACTGTTCTTGTGGGTTGTTCCGTTGCACCCGGTTTTGAATTTTCAGATTTCACTCTTATTGATCCAGACTCAGAGGATGCAAAACGGCTCATCTGTACAGCGCCGGAAATGGCCAGATACACTTGAAATATTGCAATAAATTTTAAATTTGTATGGAGACAGTGTATTTTAAAAATTTTTTAGTTACAAATGATTGGATAAATTAGGAAAATAAATAATTTAAAACTATTGTCACACAGAGTTTAGGAATTTTTAATAAAAAAAATCTTTTGGCCCATTTTGGGTTTGCTCATCCACATACTGAAGGAACATGATCATTTTTTTACGACAAAGCCCTATTCCCTGGAGGATAGAAAATGAATATTGACCCGAATTCTCTCAATGATTCACAATATTCTTTGAATGCAACCAGCATAATCCTTATTTTAATATTTCTGGTCTTGCCGGCGTTAAGCGGCTGCGGACTTTTTATTCCGGAGCCCTATGGAGCAATATCACCCGGTATCGGGCTCTCACAAATAGATGGCAAAACCCTTTTTATACCCAAAAATGCACCATCGATTTTAAACGGATTTAACTCAAGCAAAAACAAACAAAAGTATGGCCAGCCAGCCTCAGGACACAATGGCATTGATATTATCGCAAAGATAGGCACACCTGTTATTGCCCCGGCCAATGGGAAGGTGACGAGCTCATTTTTGGGACCCGCCTATGGAAATACCCTTACCATATTTCACGGTAAAGGGCCTGATGGTTTTTACATCTTGACTCAGTATCACCACATGAATAAACGGCTTGTTCAAACAGGAGATATAGTCGTTCGGGGACAGCAAATTGGCGAACTTGGACGCACAGGGGTTTTGGCCGGAGGCATACTTCATCTTCACTTTGAAACATTGGGAACAAAAAAACCTGAAAAGGGAGGCTATACACCTTTGAATCCGCACAGATTCTGGTATGGCGGACCCGGAAATATCACCTGCTTTGATAGTAAAAAAAAATGGGATGATACTTCTTTTAAAGCCACGTATCCGGTAGTGTGTAAATAAATTAAAATTAGTAAATGGTTTAAAAAGAAAAAAAGGAGCTGGTTTGACTAAGTTTGTGTTGTACCAATTATTTACAATAACAAGCCTGTTATCAATCCAATACTGTACGGGCCTTCTTGTCCGTTATAAAGGGATCAAAGTTAACTATACTCGTAAAATAAACCATTTTGCACTTTTTTTTATTCCTGTCATTTTAAGATTAATTTTCCCCTATGAAAGATCCTTTGAGAAGTTTATTTTTAGCTGCATAATAGGGACGCTTCTTTTTTTAATTTATTTCAAGCCTATTCGGGATAAAATATCGATAATAGCCACGATGTTTCTTTCATTTGACCGTCCCGAAGACCGCCCGAATACTCTTTGGTGGTTAGTCACCCAAGTCTTTGTGGGTTATATTGTCCTTGTTCCGGCCGTGATAATTTTCGTGCAAAACGGTTTGGCAGAATTAATTTGGATTCCGCTTTTAATAATAACCTTTGGTGATGGTTTAGCAGAGCCTGTCGGAATCAGGTTTGGAAGACATAAATACGAAACCTATGCTTTTTTTTCAAAAAAGAAATATGTTCGTTCTCTGGAGGGAAGTGCTTGTGTTTTTCTTGCAAGCATTATTGTAGTTATGGTTTTTCATTCTTCATTTACCCAATTACAATTTATCATAGCATTGATTTTTATTCCTTTCCTCATGACCTTTGTTGAAGCATTTTCCCCCCATACATGGGATACACCAACACTTTTTCTTGCAGGTTATAGTGCACTGTATGGTATAAGCCTAATATGACCATGAAACCTGCAATATATTTAATACCTTTTTTGATTGTCACGGTTGGCTTTTTAATTCGCTGGGAATTTAGCGGCAATAGGAAAAATATACATTTTATCAAACCGGTTTCAACTATCCTTGTCATTTTAGCAGCTCTGTTTTCTTTATTGGAACCCTATTGGAATACCACATACACTTTCGGGGTAATAGTAGGATTGGTCTTTTCTATGGGAGGCGATATTGCCCTGATGTTCCAGGAGGACAAAAAGGCGTTCAGGATAGGTCTGGTCCTATTTCTTCTGGCCCACATCGTCTACACGGCTATCTTTACCATTATAGGGCACTTTTCAGGGTTATCCGCCATTTGCGCCCTGGTGGTATTGCTTTTAGGCCTGGGTATCTACTGGATGATTCAGTCCAACCTTGGTTCTATGAAAGGTCCTGTCATAGCTTATATCGTTATTATTTCTTTGATGGTCATCCAGGCTGTCAGCGTATTTTCAAGCCCGGGAATTGACGATTTCCATGCATTAATGATGGTATCCGGTGCTGTTTTATTTTATATTTCAGACGTGATCCTGGCAGCCAACCGTTTCTGGCGGCCATGGAAATACAATCGTATCAGCCTAGCCTTTTATTACAGCGGTCAGATGCTTATTGCCTTGTCCGCCAGTTACTTTGTGAGATGAGATGACTCAGATCATTCAGCTTAACCTAAAGTTATCTAACGCATTTTTGCTTTTGGGTAAAAAGATGGTTTTGCTTGATACTGGAACCAGTAATGAAACATCTACTATCATCAGAACCTTTCAAAAGGCGGGTTTGAATTTACAGGATTTATCTCTTATTGTTCACACCCATGCCCATTTTGATCATTGCGGTAGCACAGCAGACCTTCAGCAAAAATCAGGCGCTCTAGTTGCCATCCATAAATCTGACGCTCCCTTTTTTTTGGAAGGGAAAAGTGTCCACATTGAACCCATTAATCTTTTCGGCAAATTAATAATACCTTTTATGAAAGATGGATATCAAACTACAAAAATTGACCTTTTGATGGATGATGAGTTTGACCTGCATCCTTTTGGTATAGACGGTAAAGTCATCGCAACACCCGGCCATACCCCAGGATCGATCTCTATACTTCTCGACAGTGGTGAAATCATTGCAGGTGATCTGATTGGAGGGGGCAGACTCATGGGGATTTTGCAGCCGGGACGTCCCCGCTATCACCACTGGTATTCAGACTTTGATTTAGCCAAAAAGAGCATTGCCCGGATCATGGAAATGAATCCCACCCGGATTTTTGTAGGACATGGGGGGCCTTTGGAAGGGAAAGATGCTATCAGATATTTTAATCGGGAGAGATAAAATGAAAGTATTTAAGATAACCTTGTTATTTATATTATTTGGATTTGTAATTTCTTCACACGTAAACGCAAAAAGTGAAATAAATACAGGCTTCTTTAGCAATGCAGCGATTGAAAAGTATGATCCTGTTGCATATTTCACTTTAAAAAAACCTGTTAAAGGAAATGACAAATATAAAACATCATATAAAAAAGCATCCTGGTATTTTATGAATAAAGAAAATTTAGACTTATTTTTAGCAAATCCTGAAAAGTATGCTCCCAAATATGGTGGCTATTGTGCATGGGCAGTTGCTCAAGGTGATACAGCAAACGGAAACCCAAAAAATTGGACTGTATATAAAAACAAATTATATTTAAATTATAATGATTCCATTCAAAATAAATGGTTAAAAAAAATTGATGAATTCATAGTCAAAGCAGATAAAAACTGGCCCGGAGTGATTCAATAAAATATACCACACCCCGGCAAAGAAATTTGATATCGAGTTGCTCAATCCAGAGATATTTTTTAAGTATCAACCTTAGGGCCCACTCAAAAACAACTTTACATTTTGAGAGTCGATTCATCCTGCCCGGTTACGTTGTGAAAACACGACAGACCTTGGTGCAAGATATTTTATCAAAAATTGAAATAACAAATTGTTGATTTTAGGCTACTTTCGCAGTATTAAAAAACCTCAGCCCATAGAAAAAGGAAATAAGAATGACTGTCTGTTCTGAAGGCAATGTTTTAGAAGAATTGCTCCAGCTGTTAGCGCTGGAAAAAATAGAAGAAAATATTTACAGAGGCCAAAGCCAGGATCTCGGATTCGGGAATGTCTTTGGCGGCCAAGTTCTGGGCCAGGCTTTGTCTGCCGCATCCAGGACCGTTTCCTCAAAATTCCATGCCCACAGTCTTCACGGATACTTCATTCTGGCTGGAGATGCCCAAAAACCCATTGTCTATACAGTAGACTGTATCCGCGACGGAAAAAGCTTTGTCACCCGAAGAGTGGTGGCCGTTCAAAATGGCAATGCCATTTTCTCAATGGGTGTCTCTTTTCACAGGGATGAACAGGGATATGAACATCAAGACGAAATGCCGGACATTAAAGGGCCTGAAGGAATAGAATCTGATGTTGAAATGGCCAGACGTCTCTCGGATCAGATCCCACCTAAAATTCTTGAAAAGCTTCTTTGCAAAAAACCCATTGAAATAAGGGTGGTCAACCCGGTGAATCCTTTTAACCCTAAAGCAATGCCACCTGTAAAATATGCCTGGTTCAGGGCAATTGACAAGATCCCGGATGATTCAGCAGCCCACCGGTATATGCTGGCCTATGCCTCGGATTTTTATGTATCTTCAACAGCTCTTTATCCCCATGGCAAAACCTTCTGGTCCCCGGACATGCTGGTGGCAAGCCTTGACCATTCCATGTGGTTCCATAGAGAATTTCGAATGGATGACTGGCTTTTGTATGTCATGAAAAGCCCCAGCGCAGGTAAAGCAAGAGGGTTGAGCATAGGGTCCATTTATACAAGGGATGGGATACTGGTAGCCAGTGTGGCACAGGAAGGACTATTAAGACCTTTAAAAAAATAAATCTGTATCAGTCATCTGAAAATCTTCATGGCATTAAAAGAATTTAAGAAATAAGATAAATAATAGTAAAAAGAGGAAAAAATAATGAGAGATCCCATTTTTGAACCCATCATCATAAATAAGCTTAAAATTAAAAACAGGATATATCTTCCTGCAATGCACCTTGGCATGGCAAAGGATTTTGAAGTCACAGACCAGATCATTAATTTCTATGCACAAAGGGCAAAGGGCAGACCTGGAATGATTTGTGCCGGGTATGCTACTGTGGATGATCTTTCAGGTAATACTCAGAATATAGGCGCCCATGATGACAAATTTATATCCGGACTTGAAAAACTTTCAAAAGCCATTAATGACAATGGGTCTCTCAGCGCCATGCAGATAAACCATGCCGGTCGATACAATTTTTCCTTTTTTCTCAATGGGAAGCAGGCTGTGGCACCCTCTCCTATTGCATCAAGGATGACCCGGGAAACTCCCAAGGAAATGACGGCCGATGAAATAAAAACGACTATCAACTCTTTTGCACAGGCTGCATTAAGGGTACAAAAAGCAGGATTTGATGCAGTTGAAGTATTAAGCGGCACCGGATACCTCATTAGCGAATTTCTTTCTCCTTTGACCAAAA
>JABIYQ010000406.1 GCA_018702715.1 Desulfobacula sp.
AGGCTCAAGCCCGGTTCATTCCATGACACTCATTCTAAACATGGCCTGTATGCTCTTTGATTTGACCTGTGAAGAAGCCTTGCTTGGGGCAACCATCAATGGCGCAAAAGCACTGGATCTTGACTTGTCAAAGGGCAGCATTGAAAAAGGAAAAGATGCTGATCTTGTTGTATGGGACATTGATACACCAGCAGATCTCTGTTATCTTGCCGGGTTGACACCCATTAAAATGGTAATGATAGAAGGTAAAATACTTCATGAGAATTTTAAAAATTAATTGTTTTTTTTAGGAAAATATCCATGGCTGACACCCTGACCCTCATCAATTGGATTATTTTATTTGGAACATCTTTTTTCCTTTTGGCCTTAAGTTGGTCCTCTTTTAGAGAAAAAGAAATCCGGGCCGCTGTGATTTCTTTAATTTTTTTAATATTGAACACTTTTTTCTGGAGTTTTTTTCTTACAAATTCCGAAGTTTTTCAAACCTTTAACGTCGTTATTGTATCATTGACAACAATTTTGGGTCTGGCCTCTTTCATTAAATACTTTCCCGGCAAACCCGGCAAAAGAGACACCTCAAAAGCCCAACAATATGATGAAAGGGATAATATGTTTGCCAGAAATAATATCAAGCATTACCCGGAATTATTGGAAACATATTATGCCATGCGCCCTGAAAACAGATCAATTGACCAACAGATTCATAATAAGCCTGAATTCGGGGAAAAAGACCAGGTCTATCATGACCCATATACAGCACCCTGCTATGAAGCTGCATTTGAATATCTTGAAAAGTCAATTCCTTTGTCAAAGGGCAATGTAGCTGAACACAAAACGCCCATAGATCCGGTTCGATTTGGCAAGACGATAATAGACATGTCCAAATTTTATGGCGCCTGTGATGTGTCCTTTTTGCGTTTAAAGCCACACCATTTTTACAGCCACAAAGGCCGACATGCAAAAAACTGGGGGGACAAAACCGACTCGTCCCATAAAACCGCCATTGCCATAGTGGTCCCCATGCGGGTTGAAATGATCAAAAAAGGTCCCACAAGCAGCGTGCTCCAGGAATCTGCACAAAAATATGTGGAAGCTGCAAAAATATCTAACATTATAGCCGGCTATATCCGAAATTTTGGATATCCAGCAAGGGCCCATAATGATGCAAATTATGATACCCTTTGTGTTCCCATAGCAGTAGAATCAGGTTTTGGAGAACTTGGACGAATGGGAATTTTTATGCACAGAGTTCACGGCCCCTGTGTCAGACTTGCCATTGTTACAACAAATCTTGAACTTCCGGACTCATCTTTGCAAAAATCTCTTCATATGGAAGAATTTTGTAAAATCTGTAAAAAATGCGCTGACAACTGCCCATCAGGATCTATTACCCATGATGACGAAACTTACAGCCGCAATTTTCGACATTGGTCAATACAACAGGAAAAATGCTTTTCCTACTGGAAGACAATCGGGTCTGACTGTGGGTTGTGTATTAGTGTCTGCCCGTATACCAAACCGGACACATTATTTCATAAATTCGTCCGGTTTTATATCTCGCGAAATTTTTTAAACCAGAAAATTGCCCTTTTTATGGATGATCTTCTCTATGGCAGGTATAAAAAGATTGCAAAAACAAATCCTGAAAATATCTTCAGTGCCTGAACGAAACCTTGTTCAGGCACGGTTTTAAGAGAACCATCCCTGGCCATCAGCAAGGCGACAAGGAGTGACGAGTGAGGCGTAAGTCAACCTCCGCAGGGAGGAACGACCGCAGTCAACGCAGCAGGTGGTACCTTGATGAAGGATCAGGGTTAGTCAAACATGACCTTAACGTCCAGAGCTGTCCATTCCCCATCACTGAACACAATCGGATTAATATCCAGCTGGCTCAATTTATCGCCCAGATCATGGGCAAGAATGGACACCTGGGAAATGGTTTGAGCAAGCTTTTCCTTATCAAGCGTCATTCCCCTGAAATTCTCAAATACTGGGGACAGAACCAATTCGTCAATCATATCCTTTGCTTCATCCACAGAACAGGGAGCCAGCCTGAATGCCGTGTCCTTATATAGTTCTGTCAGGACACCACCTGCCCCAACCATTACAGCATGACCCAGTGCCGGATCCTTGATGATCCCGATAATAAATTCCGGACCCATATAAGAGCTCTGGTTTTCAACAAGAATATTTTCATTGGGAAACCGTTTTTGAATCATCTTAAAATTGTCCTGAACACACTCATTATCATTGTTCAGCACCACACCCTGAAGCTCTGTTTTATGCAGGATATTTGAAGAACAAACTTTTAATACATAGGGAGGATTGATACCACAAACATCAAGCTCATCTTTTGGTTCCAGTCTTTTTGCCATGGGCACTTTAATTGAATAGAGTCTTACCAATTGCTTGGCATCAAATTCATCAGGGTTTTCTTTATCACCAAGGCTTTCAAACCAGAGTTTTAATTTTTTTTTCATTTAGCGATGCCTCCTGATCAAGCCTGTATTTTATCCTTGTTCTTTCCACAAGAAACCGTGCGGCACGCACGGCTCTTCCAACGGAAGGATAAGCTGCCACACCGGCATAGAATAGATTTTTAATGCTGTTGTCTGTAAATGGTCCATACTTTGTGAATACAATTACAGGTTTGTCTGATTTCTTGATTTTATCGGCAATGATATCTATCAGATTTTCAGTAATCCCAGGCGGTGCAAAAAAAGCAATACAGATAATAATATCAACTCCTTTATCCTCAATCAAAACATCCAGGCTGTCCGAGAACATCCTGTCATCTGCACTGGCAGTAATATCCACAGGATTTTCACAGGCTGTAAAAGAAAAGGTGGCGTCTTTTATCTGTTTTTTGCTGGTTTCAGAAAGCTTTGCCATTACAAGCTTTGCCCGCTTGTCCTTTTTCTCGATAAAATCAGTACACATCACCCCGTAACCACCGGCAGCCGTTAGAACTGCCACTCTGTTTCCAGGGGCGTAAGAAAGCATGGAAAGAACCTTTGTGGCATCACAGAACTCTTCATCATCATAAACCCGCTGAATCCCGAATTGTTTTAATGCACCAGAGATCACATTGTCAGATCCGGCAAGTTTTCCTGTATGGGAACTGACTGCCAAAGCGGCTGTCTGGGTTATTCCGGCCTTTAAAACAACCACGGGTTTTTTCCTTGTCGTTTCTTTGGCAGATGTTAAAAATTGTCTGCCCTTTTCAATATTTTCAAGATAAAATCCCAGGCAGTTTGTCTTATTGTCCCGGCTAAAATATTTGAGAAAATCAATTTCATCAAGATCGCACTTATTGCCCAGTCCCACAAAGGCACGCATGCCATAGCCCGTATTTGATGCATACCCGAGCGCTTCAACACCCACTGATCCGCTTTGAACAATACAGGCGACCTTTCCGTTTCTATCAAGGGATTTGTCTCCATGCTCAACAAATATCGTATCAATATTTTCATCGGGCAAAAATATCCCCAGAGAATTGGGGCCAAGAATATTGACATGATTCTCTTTTGCCAGTCTAGTTAATTTTTCCTGCAGCTCCTTTCCCTTCTCGCCCACCTCACCAAAGCCGCCGGCAACAATGATATAATTTGGAATTTGTTTTTCAATACACATTTCCACTGATTTCACAGCGGCAGCGGCAGAAATAGTAATAATTGCCAGATCAATATCTTCAGGTAAGGACTGAATATCCGGACTGACCTTATGGCCTTCAATGGCATTCTCTTTGGGATTTACAGGAAATAAACGCCTTCTTGAATCCAAAAGCCTCCTGAAGATAATGCCCCCCACTTTATCTTTGGACTTTGATGCGCCAATAACGGCTATTTTTTTAGGATTTAATAATCTTTTGAGTGATGCTGTTTTATCCATGTATTTTTTACTTCCTCCTTAAAAAACAATATTCTTTTTTATTATTCTACCAGGATATAGTCAAGTTAAAGGTTCTATGCCCCAAATCCACCATCAAACTTTCATTTACCGGCTGGACACTATCCCTTGCCATCAGCAAGGTGCCAGATGCAAGGCGACAAGGAGTGACGAGTGAGGCGTATAAGTCATACTCCGCAGGGAGGAACGACCGTCGTCAACGCAGCAGGTGGTACCTTGATGGTGGATCAGGGATGCCGGATCTGTTTTACATTTGAAAAGCCTTTGTATAAACTGTATATAGGTCATATATATTCATTTAAAATAGAAAGTCTGGAACCAAAATGCGGATTTACGCGGTAGCCGATTTACATGGGAACGCCAAAAAGATTTCAAAAATAAAACAGATTATATCCCGAGAAGCGCCTGATATTCTTGTGATTGCCGGAGATATAACCAATTATTTTTCCCCTTTAAAAACCCTTGCCATGTTAAGGGATATCCCCATTCCTATTGTGTGTATCCGCGGAAACTCGGATTTAAAACAGGTTGAAAGGCTTTTACACAACCAGAAAAACACAACACTTTTGGGCCATTCCCCTTTTATATTTCAGGATACCGGGTTTATTGGCCTTTCCGGGACAATCCCCCTGCCCTTTGCCTCAAAGATTTGTTTTAAAGAGAACAAACGCCTTAACGCCCTAAAACCCTATATCACCCGGCAGACAATCCTTGTGATTCATCCGCCACCCAGAGGTGTGTGTGACAAGGTGGGAAATAAATTTTGTGCAGGAAGCTTTAACTTGAAACATTTTATTGAAGATAACCAACCATTAATGGTACTATGCGGTCATATCCATGAACAGGCAGGATATCAATTCTTAAAAAATACTATCGTTGTCAATTGTGCTATGAATAAAAACTTCAATGGAGCAATCATTGATTCTTGTAAAAATATGCCATTAAAGGTAAAAATGGTACAAACTTAAGTGGGGTCAGGCTTGC
>JABIYQ010000105.1 GCA_018702715.1 Desulfobacula sp.
AAACCATTGGCTGCAAAATTTGAAAAAATGGTATCCAGGTTTGAAAAAGTGGTCAAACTCATGAGCCGAACTCCTGAACACTCATCAGATATCCTTAAAGCCAGGTCCCTTTCAGGGCCATTTCTCCATATCACAGGAGATGTGATTTTAGCCTGGATGTTACTTTGGCGAGCCCATGTGGCACAAAAACAACTTGACAAAGCAACGCCAAAAAAGAGAAAAGCCTTTTACCAGGGACAAATGGAATCCGCCCGATTTTTCATTGAGAATATCGGCCCAATAACCATGGGGAGGATGGACTCAATTATGGATTCAGGCGATGCGGTTCTAAAGATTTCTACGGATGCTTTTGGAGGGCGATAGGATTTGCCCATTGATTTATTGAAACGGTATTGAAAAAAAGGAGTGACGTATAATGAAACAGGATACCGAACTTGTTGTATTGGATGTTCAAGACAATGGTATCGCTTGCCTTACCCTTAATCGGCCCCATGCCATGAATGCGTTGAATCTACCATTGATAAACCAGTTTGAAGAGGCATTTTTCAAGGCTGAAGCTGATCCAGCTGTTAATGCCATTGTAATCAAGGGAGCCGGTAAATTTTTTGTAGCAGGTGCAGATATAAAGTTTTTTATACAAAAAATTCAGGAAAAAAATTATTCCGATATCATTGCATTTACCCGTAAAGCAAGCGAACTTTTTTTGGCCATTGAAGACTCAAAAAAACCAACCATTGCTGTTCTGGGTGGACTTTCACTTGGCGGAGGCAGCGAGTTAGCTCTTTCCTGTCAGGCCATTGTTGCCACAGACAAAGGTTCCATGGCCTTTCCAGAAACTGCCATCGGCATCTACCCCGGATTGGGAGGCATGCTCAGGCTTGCCAGGAAAATAGGTCCTGCCCTGGCTAAATATTATGTATTTACGGGGAAAACTATATCTGCAGCAGATGCATTGGAGCTGGGCATGGTTGACCACCTGGTTTCTGTAGATGACCTTTCAGAGACAATAACGCAGCTGGTTTTAAAAGGAGATCAAAAAGAAGAAAAAAAAGTTTTGCTGTCTGACCGGTTCAAATATATTGACACATTT
Organism: Desulfobacula sp.; assembly: GCA_018702715.1. Classification (GTDB taxonomy): domain Bacteria; phylum Desulfobacterota; class Desulfobacteria; order Desulfobacterales; family Desulfobacteraceae; genus Desulfobacula. The sequence continues at coordinate 1,091 of JABIYQ010000105.1, forward strand.
TTTTCGCATGTGGATTTTGAGGACATGGTTACAGGGGACATAACCAATAATGTGGATGTTTCTTTTTCAGATACCATCATTAAAACTATGAGTCGAAAAGCACCTATTGCATTAAAAATGGCCAATGATATAATTGATCTGCAGATTGGAAAATCTAAAAAAGATGCAATTGAAATTGAACTTGCCCGTCTTGAAGAAATTTTTTCTACCCAAGATGCCCTGGAAGGACTCACCAGCGCAGGCAAAAGAAGACCAAACTATATAGGCAAATAATTAGGAGGCACCATGTTAAAAAAAGCATTTATTCCGTACAAAGGATATTACAGCACACCATTTGTAAGATGGCAGGGCAGTCTTGCCAATGAGAACTCCATTACACTTGGAGCGCAAACCTCAAAAAAATGGCTGGCCACAAAGGATATTGACCCAAAGATTTTTGATTACCTGATGCTGGGAGTTACAATTGGACAGCCTGCTCTTTTTTATGGCGGTCCCTGGGCATCAGCACTTATAGGCTCCACAGAAACAGCCGGTCTGCTTGTAAGCCAGGCCTGTTCAACCTCAACCACGGGGATATTCCAGGCGGCCATGGGTGTGGAAAATGGAGCTTATGAAACGGTTTATAATCTTTATACAGACCGTTGTTCCAACGGGCCCCATACCATATGGCCAAACCCCAAAGGCCCTGGTGGACAGGTGATTTCAGAAAATTGGGTCATGGATCATTTTGGCAATGATCCCTGGGCGGGCGGAGCAATGATCGAGACTGCGGAAAATGTCATAAAACTGACGGGGATTACAAGGGAAGAGTGTGATGCCACTGCCTTAAGACGGGCTGATCAATATCAAGATTCTCTGGCCAATGACAGAGAATTTCAAAAACGATATATGTTCCCTATTGAAATCAGAGTATCAAAGAAAAAAACCATTCAGATTGATTCAGATGAAGGTATAATGCCAACAACGGCAGAAGGTCTGAAGGGTCTTAGACCTGTCCTGCCAGGTGGGAAACTTACATTTGGCGCCCAGACCCATCCGGCTGACGGCCATTGTGCTCTCATTGTAACAGACAGGGAAAAAGCAAAAGAATTAAGTGATGATGCAAATATTGAAATCCAGGTCATTTCATTTGGCCATGCAAGGGTCAAAAAGGCTCATATGCCCATGGCGCCCGTACCGGCTGCCCAGATGGCCCTGGAAAAAGCAGGGTTGACCGTTGATGACGTTAAAGTAATCAAAACCCATAATCCCTTTGCTGCCAATGATATCTATATGTCAAAGCAGATGAATCTTGATATTAATACCTTTAACAATTATGGAAGTTCACTGGTATTCGGACATCCCCAGGCTCCAACAGCCGGGCGGTCGATTATTGAAGGAATTGAAGAGGCTGCCATCTTGGGTGGCGGATATGTTCTTTTTACAGGTTGTGCTGCAGGCGATACTTCAGCCGCACTTGTCCTTAAAGTTGGATAATACTCCGGGGCCAAAAGCCCTGGATTCTTTTTAAAAAACGTAAAAGAACATGAAATAGAGTCAATTACATATATGGCAAAGTGCCATGCAGGAGAAGTTAGATGAAAGAAATTAAGACCGTCGGAATAATAGGCTTTGGCGTGATGGGTGCAGCCATTGGAATTAATGCAGCCATTTCAGGATATAATGTCATTTTTAAAGAATTAAATGAAGATCTTGTTCAATCAATGTATGACACTTGGGTGATAAAGGCCTTGAACAAACGCGTGGCAAAAAATAAGATCACGCAACAGGATATGGATGAGATTGCAGGCAGAATCAAGGGTACTCCGGAATATGAAGATTTAAAACAATGCGATCTTATCATTGAAGCAGCAGTTGAAAATCTGGATCTGAAAATAAATATTTTTGGGGAATTGTCCAATATTTGCTCAAAAGATACCATCATGGTGAGCAATACGTCTACTTTTCTCATTGAAAAAGTCATGGAAAAAGTTTCAAATCCTGCTCGCACAGCAGGGCTCCATTATTTTTTCCCGGCAAATGTGAACCGTCTTGTGGAAGTCATCCGGCAAAAAAATACAAGTGATGACACCTTTAATGCAGTTAATGAATTTGCTTTAAAAAACAAAAAAACCGTAATCTCAGTAAAGGATTTCCCTGGTTTTGCCATTAACCCAGTATTTATATCAAGCTATATGGTATTGAACTCTTTTTACGGAGATTATAATGTAGCCAGCCTGGATGATATATCCAAGGAAGCTTTGGGTGTGAGATTCGGTATCATGTGGGTCCAGAACATGTCGGGATTGGGAACAGCCTTTCATGCGGCAAACTCCATGTATGACTATCTCAACCAATCAGATGTGGGATACCCAACAGTGCCGGAACAATTGGAAACCTGTTTTAACAGCGGATTAAACTGGGATCTTGAAGACGGCCCTATAGTTAAAGACAAAGATGCCCGGCAAAAGGTCATGGATACCCTTTTAGGAACCATCTTTACCATTTCAACCCATCTTGTGGGAAAAGAAATTGTATCGGCGGCTGATCTGGAATTAGGGATCAAAACTGCCCTGGCGTGGCCCGAAGGCCCCTTTGCCATGATGAATCGGATTGGAATGGAAAAAACAAGAGAAATGATTGCTCTTGTTTGTGATGCAGATCTTTTTAAAATGCCTGAAAAATTTAAAAACAGCACACCTGATAAATGGGACATATAGTAATCATCAAGTTCCATAATTGATAAGGTGTTATAACAAATAAAATTTTCAGAGAACCGGGTGTTCCAACGGGGTATCCCAATCTGGTATTTCATGGAAATTAAGTGTAAAAGATACGGGCTGGTTTTTATCAGCCCTTATCTTTTGCAGGTTTTAAAACCAGCATTGTAAGACGTGAAACACAGACCAACTCATTTTTCTCGTTTGTAATGGAAATATCCCATACCTGGGTTGTTTTACCAAGATGAACTGGTTTTGCCACGCCTTTTACCAGTCCTTTTACTGCATTTTTCAGGTGGTTGGCTTTTATTTCCAGGCCCACGCTATAGCTTGAGTCCTCAAGTGTCATATAGGATGCCGTACTGCCCAAAGTTTCAGCCAATACCACAGAAGCTCCGCCATGCAGAATACCAAGGGGCTGTTTGGTTCTTTTATCCACGGGCATTGTTGCGCTTAGAAAATCTTCCCCTTTTTCCAAAAATTCAATGCCCACATTTTCAACAATGGATTCTCTTGAAACAAGATTAAGTTCTTCAATCTTAATTTCCTTTTTCCAGATTTTTACCATTTTACTCACCTTTTATTTCCATGAAAAGCGTTTATTTCTCCTTGAATTTTCTCCAAAATATTTTTATCAGTATCGTCTGCCGGACAGTATTCATTCATTTGGATAGTCCGACTTGTATCAACATACATACCATTAATGATTTGTGGTCTCTTGACACGCTTTTGCTTTCCATTAATGAAAATGATCATATATTCTTTTCACCTCTTTTTCTTAGATATTTCCAATCTGATTCTTGTATTGATATGGTCATGATTAATTCCTTTCTATTGCCCTTAGAAAATGGCTTCTCCTTTATTTTAAGAAAAACTCATCAATGATTTTTTTCTTCAGATAGATACATGAGGTGTCCCCCGTTTCAGATTATGGCGAATATGGAACTGAGTTTACTAAAGGTATATTGCACTTGAGGGAGGAGAATTCAAGGGTTATTGAATTGAAGTGAACAATGTTTTTTGATATAGCACATAGAAGCTACCTCTAATCCACAAACAAAGGATTAATATGCCACCAAAAACTTTCAAATGCAAAATTATGCGGCAACTGCTGTCTCAACCTCAGCGATGCTTTTCAAACAAGTGTCAGTGATGAAGATGTTGCCATGTGGGAAAGAAGCGCTCTGTAAATTGCCAAATTTGACCACTGACAGATAATATCATATCACAAATACTCAATAGAAATGCTGCTTAAAGCATATAAGGTTTTGCAATTTTTATCTTCTTGATGTAGTGTTCCGCTGTAAACTTGAACATATATAATTTAAATTGTTATACCCTTTACCAATTATGATGGATTCTGTTTCTTATAAATTAAAATTTGCAATATTGGGTGCATTAATCGTTCCCTGTTTTGGTCGTCTTGCATTACACGGCACAGGTTCTGAGACTGATTTTTATCGATATTTCGTTCCCCTTTTTATAGGTGGTCTAACAGGTTATCTTATTGGATTAATGAGAGATATCTGGGTTGCTACAAATGAAGATCTTAAAATGACAAACAAAGTTCTTCAGAAGGAAATTAACCAGCACATACAGACTGAGCAATCTCTGAGAGAGAATGAAAAACAAAAAAAAGCTATTCTGGATGCGTCGATTGATTCTATAAGGCTGGTTGATAATGAAATGAGAATAATTTGGGCAAATAAAATAATAGAGAAACAGCTTGGAAAAGATCGTAAAAAGATAATTGGCAATTATTGCTACGGGGCTTATACTGGAAGAAATGAACCCTGCCCGAATTGTCCAACTGAAAAGTCACGTAAAAGTGGCAAAATAGAATTTTCCATTCTCTGCGAGGAAAATGTCAAAGGAATTGAGGGTAAGACATACTGGTCTGATTACACAGTTCCAATAAAAAATGAATCTGGTAAGATCGAAAATTTCATTCAAGTTTCAAGGAATATTACTGATCT